>JAUPWJ010000055.1 GCA_030916575.1 Patescibacteria group bacterium
AAATTCCGGGTTTACATTTTTTGGTTTAAGGTTTTTAAAGTCAATATATTCTGTTCGGCTTAATTTATTGTAAATTAACAAAGATTGGTATTCTACCTTTTCTCGTGGGTTTGGTATCGGTGGAGGTGTTTTGCTTTGTTCTATTTTTTCTTCCGTTATTTTTTGTTTCGGATTTTGTATATTTTCAAGGTCTCTAATTTCATTTTCTAATTTCAGAACCTCAGGCTCATTGTTACTTTTCTCTGCTTCACTAAGTAATATCCTCAATTCTTTCATTTTTGAATTGAAAAACAAAACTTTCTCAGTTTCCATAAGTTTATTTTTTATTTCGTTTTGCTTTTCTTCCAATACTCTTATTTCCGTTTCTAACTTTAGAACCTCGGGTTCGTTGCTACTTTTTTCTGCTTCAGTTATTAGTATCCTTAATTTTTTTATTTCAAAATTATTCAGTTGAATTTGGTCTTCTAATTGTTCCTTGTTTAAAGAATTTACAATTATTGTTTGTTCTATAATTTTATTTTTTGATTCTTGACTATCTTTTAAAAGTTCTTCTTGTGTGTTTAATAATTCAGTTTTCAAGTTTTCTTTTTCAATGTCTGAAACTGACGGAGCTTCACTTGGAAGAGGGTTCTCTTCTTTGGGGTCTGGTTCTCCTATAGTGGCGTCATCTTCTTTTTCAATCTCTAAATTATTTTTATTTTTTTTAGTAAAATTGCTAAAGAATTTTTTTATCTTTTCAGTTCCTTTTTTGAATTTATCTTGAGGGGCTCCATTTCGTGCATTATTACTTATTTCGCTATATTTTTTATCAATTTCCCTAGGGTTGTTTCTGTAAAATTCTATTTCTTCTTTTGTGAGAGATTTTTTATTAAATACTAATTTTTCTGCAATTTTTTGGATTTTGTTTTCTTCACTGTTGACTTCAATTTCAATTTCTTCTGCTTTAGCAGGGTTGAGTTTACCTTTATTGCTGTTTAAATAGTCATCAAATTTGAAATCCATATTGTTTTATTATACAAGATTAATGGTTAAATCCAATTTATTAATTAAGTTTTTCAAGTTTCTTGTTTACTTCTTCTAGTTTATCTTGTATTACTCTATCGTTTTCTTTTAATTTATTTAGCTTTTCATTTTCTACTTCAATACTACCCATTCTTTCTTGTATTCTTTTTCTCAACTTTTCAATTTCGTCTTCTATGTTTCCGATTTGTTCATTAGGATTTTCTTTTATATTTTCTTTGGTATCTTTTACATCTTCAGTAACAGGGACCTCTATGTCGTTCATTTTTACATCTTCTTTTGTAATAGGTTTAACTGCGGCGCTTTTTTTATCTAAAATTGTTAGCATTTTTGCTTTTTTGGTAATTTTTGGATCTATTAGAGTAAGAATCATTTTGTCTCCCCAGTCTTTTCTTTTGTCGCTGTCTTTTGATGGGAAAATAAAAGTACCCCTTAGGTCTTGTGTTCCAGGAATTTCCTTTTTGAAGTCTTCGGCTACATTTTTCATGTTTGGATGATTTGAGTTAATTCCAAATATTTTATTTTGTTTATTTAGTGTTACAAACGTGTCGTATCCTAAAGCATTAGTTCCCATAAAGGCCATTCCTTCTGGGATCCAAACTTTATTTGTGACCTTGCCTTCGTCTGTATTCATTGCGAAGTAATTAAAATAAATTATGTCTCCCACGCGAGTGTCTCTCATATTTAAACCACAAGCATTCGCGTATTCAATACAATTTTTTAATCCCTCATTAGTTTCCTGTGCTTTCTGTGCCTGTTCCTCGCAGACGTCCCTAATTGTTTTTTTTATCGGTATTTCTTCTTTACTCCCATCTTCTTTTTCTATCATTTTTGTCCCAATTACCCAGCTAGTATTCCCAAAATCACCGTTTAGCTCCTCGTCAGTAAAAGGACCATCCATGAGCTCTTTTGCTTTTCCAGATTTAAACCACTCTTTCAAAACCTCAAAAGGTATTTTTCCTGCAATTGCTCGGAGAGAACGTGGCCATGTTTTTGTAAAATACTCTTCTGTCCATTCTCCCTTATCTTTTTTTTCTTTCACGTAAGAAAGGTTGTCTAAGTCAGTGACAAATTCTACTAAATCCTCTAGCCATTTTTGGTTTTCTTTTATAAGTTTAGCCTCTTTTAATAATTCGTATATTTGTTGTGAGGCTGAGGTTGGAGTTCTTGCTCCCTCTCCATGATGATCTAGTTTTATAATTTTATTTTTATCATTTTCTTCATATTCTATCCATGTGTTTCCCACATCCGCAATTATTGTTACCCCATCTTTTTGTTCATACAGAGGTTGTCCTTTTTGGGTTTTTTTATTTAGATCCTTCTCTGTACCACCCTTGGGTATTATGTGAAATACTGCATTTTTGGCGTAAACACCCGACAGGTTGTCTTTCTTGGTGTTTTTATTATTGAAGTTTTCTAGTATTTCTACAAAAAGTCTATTGTCTAAATCAGATTCGAATGTTAATTTCCCCCTGTCATCGTATTCTTTGGCGTGTAAAATTACTTGATTTATGGGGTATTTTTTTAGTGTCTCTATTATTTTTTGCCTTGAGACACTTTCTGGCGTTTCTGCTTGATTTTGCGGTTTAGTGTGTCCTAATGTAGTTTTATCGATATTAGCCAACTGATTTTTTAGTGAATCATTAGATTTATCTGCTATTTCCCATCTTCCTCTTTTTGCCATAGTGACTCTATTATACAGCCGTATTTTTCTTAACGCTAATTTTTAGTAAAAATACCAAATAATTTCACAACTTTTCTACTGTAATGTCAAAAAAAGTTATCCACAAAAGGGTTGACTAGGGGGTCTGATTGGAGTACCCTTTCTATATACCCCTGTACAGAAGCCCGAAAATGATGTCTGAAATCTGAAATGACAGTAACCATTGTGAGAACTTAATTTAGAGAACAATTTCGGTCGTCCTCTTTTCTAGCCTTATTTTATAAGGACTGGAAGAAAACTCTCACGATATTTAATTTGTTTTATTAAACCTAAAATTAAAATGTTTCATAGCTTTTTAGCTTTTTTTCCTATATTAGGCTTATTTATCATGCCTATCGGAGTAGAAGCTAGTTTCATCTCTTCCCTCCTAGGTAAAGAGGTTTTAGCTAGTACTAACCTTTATTCTCTAGAGCAAAACTCTCAAAATGGCTTGGCCCTAGAAGCCAATGTATCATCATTCGCTATGGTTGATGGTAAAAAGGGCTCTGAAATAGATGAAAGTGTAGAAATCGGCATTGTGGCTGAGACTGCCCTATCACCCGTAACTGGGCCTTCTGGTGTATCTAATGAAGAAACAGAATTAGAAGATTTTTCACTAGAAGATTTAGACATATATGTAGTCAGAAAGGGCGATAGCGTTGCTCAGGTTGCTGAAATGTTTGGCATAACTCCAGATACTATATATTCAGCTAATGATATGAAAAAAGGAGATAAATTTAAAGAAGGAGATGTCTGGTTGATTTTACCTGTTTCTGGGGTGGAACATAAAGTAGCTAAAGGACAGACACTACAAGGTATAGCAAATTTATACAAAATTTCTGTGGACGATATAATCAGTGCAAATGATATCGGTGAAGGCGCAGTCATAGCTGTAGGAGAAAATCTTATGATTCCGGGAGGAAATATGTTAAGTGAAACCAAACCTAAGACTAGTGGCACTGGTATTGCAAAAGGAGGATCTTCTGTTTCTAGTGTTGCTGGTTATTTTATAAAACCAGTTCCTGGTAGTATCAAATCAAGAGGAGTAAAACCAGGACATAAGGGAGTAGACTTTGCAGCACCAACAGGTACACCAATCCTAGCTGCTGCCTCTGGAAAAGTACTTAAGGCCGCTATGGGATGGAATGGAGCTTTTGGAAACATGGTTATTGTTCAACATTCAAATGGTACCCTAACTTTATACGCACACATGTCTAAAATAGCGACCTCAACTGGATCACAAGTGACTCAAGGTCAAGTAATAGGTTATGTCGGGAATACTGGGCGATCCACCGGGCCTCATCTTCATTTCGAAGTTAGAGGAGCAAGAAATCCTTTCTAATTATTCTAGAAAAGTTAAACTTATCATTAGAAAAATTCCAATAATTAAAGATAGAAATTGAAGAAACGAATATTTCGTTTCTTTTGTTTTGTGTAGTTCAGGTATAAGGTCTGCGACAGCAATATAAATAAATCCTCCGGCTGCTATCGGTAAGAAGTAAATAATAAAATTTTGTGATACATCTCCTAAGATAAGTGCGAGTATTACTCCTGCAATAGAAAGTAATGCTGATAAAAAGTTGAGCCAAAGGGCTCGAGCTTTTGTGTATCCAGCGTGCAATAATACTGCAAAATCCCCTATTTCTTGGGGTATTTCGTGTAAAATGACTGCGAGAGTGGTCGCTATACCAAGTGGAATACTTACCAGAAAACTTGCGCCTATTATTACTCCATCAATAAAATTATGCACACCATCTGAGAACAATACTAGCTTCCCTACTGGATGAATATGATTCTCTGCTGTGTCATCTCCGTGATGGTGCCAGTGTAAAAACTTTTCTAAAATAAAGAAAAATAAAATTCCGGAAATTATTAAAAGACTAATTAAAAGCGGATTTGTCGCTCCTTCAAATGCTTCTGGAATTAAATGTATAAATGCATCTCCTAAAAGCGCCCCCACAGCAAGAGAGATAAAAATAAAAATATATTTTTTCAGCCATTCTTCTTTTAGTGAAAGTCCAAAGATTCCAACTAAGGACACTAAGCTCACAGCCAAAACACTTCCTAATGCATAAAGATAAGTTGTTATCATGTGTGCGGGATAGGGGAATCGAACTCCTAACCACAGTTTGGAAAACTGTTATTTTACCATTAAACTAATCCCGCATTTTTATTATTATAGGACTTTTACCCTCTTTTTAAAAGAGGAATGTCGGGCTGCTGGGAATTGAACCCAGTCTAAATGCTCCCAAAGCACTTGTACTACCGGTATACTACAGCCCGAAACGACATATTTACTTAAAACAAAACAAACAAGACTGAAACCGAGTATATCACAAAATAATATCACTTTCTAGTTTTACCCGAGCTTTTTTATTTTCTAAATCTAAATACACTACTATTAAATCCACTTGCCATTCTTTCTCTTCGTATTCTTTGTGTGACAAAAGGTAGGTCTGGATAGTCCTAGAAAGTCTTTTTAACTTCCATGGATGCATATTGTCCTCTGCTCGGTAATTGTCCCCCGTCGCTTCCCTTTTCCAAACGCTATCTTTACTTGAAACAGACTTCACCTCAATGAAATGTATTTTGCTGTCCTTTTGAGTAATGATGTCTATTTCTCCCCATTTCTTTGTGTAATTTCTCTCTATAACCTCAAAACCTTGTTTCATGAGAAACTTTACAGCTATATTCTCCCCTATTTCTCCAGTTTTTTGTGTTTCTGAAGTAAATACTTTAGGCATTTTACTTTAGTTTCATGATAAACGTTTCACATGAAACAAATTACTTAATTTTATGTCTTTTACTAAAATAACCTTATTTTACAACATATTTTGTCAAAAAGTCTCCTAAAAGACAAATTTTAACCATGTCCGTTATCCACATACCAACAGGGTTATCCACAGTTTTGTCCAATATCCTTGTTAATAAAGAACTTACTAACGGACAGAAAATTTACCTTTTATTGTGCACCCGGAGGGATTCGAACCCCCAACGACGGTTCCGAAGACCGGCGTGATATCCATTTCACTACGGGTGCAGTAAGTCTTTGTTATTATATATTAAATAAGTTTTTTTATCAAAAGTCCTTATTTTACAAGCTTAATATTCTTAAATTGCAATATTGTCTTTAAAATATTATAATAACAGAATTAAAATTTAATAATAAAATTTTGCGGTGTTGGTTTAGTGGTAGAACACGTCCTTGCCAAGGATGAGACAGGAGTTCGATTCTCCTACGCCGCACATATTGTCTTATGGACAAAAATCCTAAAAACTTAATATCAAAGATTCCTAAACAAGTTTCACAAGTAACCAAAACTCTAGAAGATGGTGGTTTTGAAGCATACCTTGTGGGAGGTTGCGTCCGTGATCTTATTATGGGCAGGGAGCCTAAAGATTGGGACATAACTACAAATGCTAAACCAGAGCAAATCATAGCTTTGTTTGAAAAGACAGTATATGAGAATACCTTTGGTACTGTGGGTGTATGTATTCCTCTAGATGTTATTCATGAAACACAAAATGAACCTGTTTCACAAGAAACTAAAACAGTTGAAGTTAATCATGAAACAACAGAAAAGCCAGAATATATGATTATAGAGGTGACACCATACAGAATTGAAGCAAAATATAGTGATTTCAGGCATCCAGATGAAGTAAAGTTTAGCGATAAACTTGAAGATGACCTTAAAAGACGTGACTTTACAGTAAACGCCATGGCCTTGAGTTCTTCCGGAGTTCTAACGGACATGTTCGGAGGCATAAAGGACATTGAAGCTAAGACCTTACGGACAGTGGGGGAGGCAGATGAGAGATTTAATGAAGATGCATTACGAATGCTCCGAGCAATTCGTTTCTCTTGCCAATTAGATTTTTCTGTGGCGTATGAAACTGTGGATAACATTGTAAAAAATTCTCAATTAATAAAAAATATTTCACAAGAAAGAATTCGTGATGAATTTGTAAAAATAATTTTATCTAAAAATCCAAGTGCTGGAATTGTAATGTTGCAGAAATTTAATTTGTTAAAAAATATTATTCCAGAATTAGAAGAGGGAATAGGTTGCGAGCAAGGAGGTGCGCATATTTATGATGTCTGGGAGCATTTACTTATGGCATTGCAACATTCTGCAGATAAGAATTGGCCTTCCGTGATAAGGCTTTCCGCACTTTTTCATGATATCGGCAAACCTCGCACCCGAAGACCAGGGGAGAAGAAAGCGTATACATTTTATGGGCACGAAGTTGTCGGTGCTCGAATGGCAAAAAAAATAATGGAACGATTAAAATTTTCTCGTGATGAAATAAATATGGTGGAAAGTTTAGTTCGCAATCATATGTTTTTTTCTGATACAGAATTAATTACTCTCTCTGCTGTACGAAGAATAATTACAAAAGTTGGTAAAGAAAATATTTGGACACTAATGAATGTGCGTGAAGCAGACCGAGTCGGCATGAAGAAAAAAGAAGCGCCGTATCGTTTGAGAAAATATTTTGCAATGATAGAAGAAGCCCTTCGGGATCCTATCTCTGTCTCCCAACTCAAAGTTGATGGAAATTATTTAATGAAAGAATTGAATATTACTCCTGGACCACGCATGGGATGGATTTTAAATGCAATGTTGGAAGAAGTATTAGATGATCCATCAAAAAACACAGTGGAGCATTTGTCTGAACTAGTAAAAAGTCTCAACATGCTTGGAGATAAAGAGTTAAAAGCACTCGGCGAGAGGGGAAAGGAGAAGAAAGAAGAACTCGAAGAAGCAGAGGTAGAAAAATTACACAAAAAACACGGAGTAGGGAAATAAAAAAGAGGCGGGTGCCTCTTTTATTAATGTAATTTTTGGAGGAGTGTTTCAATTTGAATTGCTTCTAAATCAAAAAAAGTCACTACCTCAGTAAGCTTATCTTTTGTTAGTATTTCTTCCTCTTGCATTGGAGTGGTCGTATCGTCAGTATAAAAGCCCACCATGGTGAATGTCCAGTATTTACCTTTTTTAACCCCATCTTTTGTGAGAAAGAGTTTATATGTATCCTCACCCACATTTTTTCTTGAGATTTCAATCTCAATAATCAAGTCCTTGGATTCTGGTGCATTTACTGCACTTTCCAATGCGACTTTGGCTAAATTGATGGATTCGGCATACTGCTTGTTTGTTAATGCTTCACTCGGTTTCATAATTTTATATATTTTGTTGTTAAATAATAGGTTTACACTTTCAACCTAACATAATTATTTTAATTTATATTAAAATAGACTAAAAATATTAAATATGGTATATTAATCTTGTAAATTAAAGGTTTTTGTAGTTAAAAATTTGTCTAAAAATGTAGACAAGTAAAGTTATGGATAATAAGTTAATAAAACAAATTGAAAATAATTTAGGTTTCTCTGAAAAGAAAGCAAATGTCTTTTTAGCACTTTTACAGTTAGGGGAGACGAATGTTAGTGAAATTGCTCAGAAAGCTAAACTTAAGAGAACAACTGTCTACAACATACTTCCGGAATTGATTGATGAAGGGCTTGTTGCTATTACTAAAATCAAAGGTAGTAAGAGGTATTTTATTACCGACCCTAGAATTATCTTAAAAATTCTAGAAAATAA
>JAUPWJ010000056.1 GCA_030916575.1 Patescibacteria group bacterium
AACTGCATTAATTTCTGTGTTCTTTTATGCAATTTGTGTCTCTTCTATACAAACTGCTCATTTTTCAATTACTGAAAATCTACTTAGTTTTATTATTGTGACACTCACTCTTCTTAGTATTTTATATTATGAAAAATCATCTTTAAAAATAATAATGATCACTGGTATCCTTTTAGGGTTAGCGGTTGGCACAAAGACAACCGGACTTTCATTTTTTCTCATACCACTCTCGGCATTATCATTAAGTCTTCTCCAAAAGAAAACGTCTTTCAAAAAAGTATTTACTCATTTACTTTTCCTCATTTTTTTAGCACTATTTGTTTTTACCTTAACCTCACCATTTACATTTCTCAACTGGGAAGATTTCTACCGTTCAATGAAGTTTGAAAACGAGGTAGTACTTGGAATAAATCCCGTAGTCTATACATTACAATTTACAGGCACACCATCTTATCTCTATCAATTAAGTAATTTATTTTGGCAAGTTGGTCCTTTTTTTCTTTTCTGTTTATTCGGAATATTTTCCGTTGGTAAAAATATAATTCAAAAAAGGAATCCCTACATTATTCTTGCATTTATTTTTCCACTTATCTATTTTCTCTACGTTGGATCGTGGCACACTAAATTTATTCGATATATGATACCAACTATTCCATTTTTCATTTTGCTTGGAGCATCATTTCTTGATGATTTTTCAAAAAAATTTCAAAAACTTGGCTATCTTGCCTTAATACTTTTCATTTTTTCTTCAACCATATATACGCTTTCTTTTTTTAGTATTTATACAAGACCTCAAACGCGAATAGCAGCATCTGAGTGGATATACAAAAATATTCCTCATAACTCAATTATTCTTAACGAGCATTGGGACGAAGGATTACCTATACCAAGAATTTCAGGAAGTCCTGATAATTACCAGATTCATCAACTGACACTCTATGAACCAGATAATCCAGAGAAAATTACTTACTATTCTGACATGCTCTCTACTGCAGAATATATAACTATTACAACACGTAGACTGCACGGAACACTCATTCGTCTTTCTGACAAATATCCTGTTACAAGTGTCTACTATAGTCTTCTTTTCGAGGAGAAATTAGGTTATCAAAAAATAGCAGAATTTAGTTCATATCCTCAACTATTTGGAATAATTCTTAATGATGATCTCGCTGAAGAAACATTTCAGGTCTATGATCACCCAACCTCTTTTGTATTTAAAAATGTGCAAAAAATGAGCTCTGAAGAAATTGAACTTCTTTTCAACGAGTCCGTTCGTTTTTAGACTTTTGTATACTTTTCATTTGTGCTAAAACAATAGATACTAAACTTGGTATGAAAATTGGATTTGATCTAGACAAAGTATTTGTAGAACATCCACCTTTGGTTCCTGATGCTCTTATCGAAAGATTGTATAAAAAAAAAGCAAACGGTGAATTAATGTATAGAATTCCATCGTATCCTGAACAAATTATAAGAAAAGCTTCACACTATCCTCTTTTCAGACAACCCATGAAAAATAATCTTAATTATATATTTGAACTCGCCAAGAAAAACCATAGACTTTATTTACTTTCAGGAAGATTTGGCTTTTTAAGAAAACATACTGAAGATTTTATTCACAAATATAATCTTCAAGACTATTTTGAAGGAATGTATTTTAATTATGAGAATGAACAACCACATATTTTTAAAGATAAAGTATTGAAAACACTTCATTTAGATATTTATGTAGACGATGACAAACATCTTCTGAACTTTGTTGCAAAACGTCATGAAAAAACTATGTTTTTTTTATTAAAACCACACTCACCTCAAATGCGCATTCTACCCAACCTTACCTCTGTCGCAACACTTAATGACATTGTAGAATAAGAATATGTTTGATGGCTTTACTCAACTATTACAGTGGCATCTATCACTTTTTTTATTAGGAATACTCTTCCTCCCTCTTGCGATTATCCTTTTTCCCAAGTTCATTGATAGAGGATATATTTTTGCAAAAATTCTTGCGATCATATTCTTAACCTATACTTCTCTCTTCTTTGGAACCCTGCATATTCTCCCATTTGGAACATTAAGTCTCCTTTTTTTACTTTCTTGTCTTTTTATCGCTCAAATATTTTTCTTCTTAAAAACAAAAAATCAAAGAGATATCTTTAAGGAATCACTCAAAAACATTTTTATTTTTATAGTCATTGAAGAAATACTCTTTTTTATTATTCTCCTTTTCTGGAGTTATATAAGATCAATCTCTCCAGATATTAACGGACTTGAAAAATATATGGACTTTGGATTTGTAAATTCAATTTTAAGATCAACCTACTTCCCGCCCAAAGATATGTGGTTGACACCCGAACCAATTAATTATTACTACTTTGGGCATATGGCGACAGCTGTCCTTACAAAAATTTCTTTTTTACCTTCCTCGATTACGTATAACCTCATGATGGCAACACTTGCTGCACTCACGTTTGTCGCAAGTTTTTCAATTGGCATTAATCTTATCTGGAAGTATGTCCGCGGAAAATTACTTCCAATCCGAATTTTTTTCATTGGGATTATTGCAGCACTACTCGTTTCCTTCTCAGGAAATCTTCATACACTTTACACACTTTTTTTACCTTATGAAAATGAGAATCCTCAACCTTTCTGGGAACTTGTTTTTTCACCTCAAACTTTCCCAAATTCATACTGGTATCCAAATGCAACTCGATTTATCCACAACACTATTCATGAATTCCCGCTCTATTCGTGGACAGTTTCTGACCTTCATGGACATGTTTTAGATATTCCTTTTGTTTTACTTACAATTGCACTTCTTTATTCAATTCTTCAACAATTTTCCCATTTGAAAAAAGCATCAACCTCACTAAATTCTTCTCAAACTTTTGTAAACAAAATAGCTTTAATTACAACTTATTTACCAATACCACTTCCTTATGTAATTTTATCTAGCTTTATACTTTCTGTTCTTTATATGACAAATGCCTGGGATGGGCTTATCTACTTTCTTTTAACCCATTTAATACTTTTCTATTTAATTATCTTAAATACTAAAAAAAATAAAATTCCACTTCTGAAAAAAGTTTTCAATGTTCTATCACAAATTATCCCATCATTTGCAATTCTTTTCTTTGGATTTATTCTCTTTTCCCTCCCACTATCACTCTTTTTCAAACCCTTTGTGTCAGGAATCGGTATTCTTTGTGCTCCAGATTTTCTCACCTCACTAGGCTCAATTGGACCACTCCTTTTTGAACCAGATCATTGTCAAAGATCACCACTCTGGCAATTACTCCTCCTCCATGGATTTTTCTTCATCTATATCTTAATTTTTTTATTCTTTACTTTCAAAAATAAAAAAAATGAATTGTCGGATTATTTTGTACTTCTCCTCATACTACTTTCACTCGTATTAATTCTCATTCCTGAATTCATTTATGCAAAAGATATTTATCCAGCACATTACAGAGCGAACAC
>JAUPWJ010000009.1 GCA_030916575.1 Patescibacteria group bacterium
AACAATAAAGGAACGACTCGTTGACTTGAATTCATATACTATCCTTTTTGGCCTCTTCCCTAAGTATGAGGCCAAACGGTGCTGTGGCGATACTAACGATAATATCACAATAAACATTGTGCACGGCTTTTACAAAAGACGGAATGCTCTTTGTAAAAGAAATTATCTTTAATAAAAGATTGCGCCAAGTTCTCGCAAACAAAAGGGGCTCCAGAACTCTGTAAAGCCATAACGTAACTAAAAATGGACGCCAAGTTGCTTTGTGCCAAGGACTCCATTCTGTCCATAGGTTAGCAAACCTGGGTTGAGAAAAATAAGCTATCCCAAAAATGGAAACAGTAATGCCTACCAAAATCCCGATTTCAATAAACAATACCAAGAAATCTAGGTAAGGTTGGTAATTCATATCTCGTGCTGAAGCCAAAGAAGGTAAAAGCAAAAATAAGACAACGAGACCACCACCTCTTGCTACAGCCTTACCTCCATCTCCTCCGAATTTTCTTGGGATTCCTTCTTCGTTTGTTTCTTCTTGTATATTATCTTCAGCCGGCTTTTTGGTTAATTGAATAACCATATATGCAAAGCCTAAACACAAGAGAATAAACAGTAGAGTGAGGAAAAACTTATTTTCATCTGGAGCTTTGTTTGCTTCTACAAATGAAAACGAAAGTGTGACCACTAAGGTCAAAATGATTGAGAAAATCTTTTTCATGACAAACGATTTTTGAGTTAAAATTTTACCTAAATCCCCTTAAAGGGACTTGGGAAAAATTTAAAAGCTTTTTTAAGTAACAAAAATGTATAAGTACAAATGTACTCTTTTTGGGATAAAAGTCAATATTATTCTATATGGAAAAAGAATTTTTTGATGTTCTCCCAAAAAAGAAAATAAATGAAATAAGTATAAATTACTATTGTAAGAACCAACGGAAAATTCGGAACACTAAATGACGCGAAAGAAAAATTTGAGAGAACATCTATCACTCCCAATTCGTATTTAAGTAATACTGTAGAAAGTAAACCAAAAGGTATAGAAAGGAAATACGAAAACAAACCAAAAAATCCTGTTAGAAATCCCAAAAGCATTGTTAACGGGATAAAAGGTAAAATCAAGATATTTGCAGGCAATGCTACGAGCGAAAGATTTCCCATCTTATATAGAATAAAGGGCAAGACGAAAATATATGCAGAAAAAGTCACAGACACGATATCCCTCAAGCCAAATTTTTTTGGTACCCACATAAAATATTTTTCAATTCTAGGTGTGAGAAATATCACAGCTACTGTCGCAATAAAAGAAAGTTGGAAAGAAACATCGTAACGGAATATAAAAGAATTAAATAAAATCATAATAATCCCAGCCAAAATCAATGCTCGTGCCACATCATAATTCCTCCCTGTAGCTCGTGCAATGAGGACAAGTATAGCCATAATACCTGCACGAATTGCTGTTGAATTCGCTCCACTCATAAGAACAAATAAAATTACAGCGAATATCCCAGCCCCAATACCAATATTCTGCGGAAGAAAAGCAAATAACTTCATAAACCATTCGGCCACAATGGTAACATTGTATCCTGACAAAGCAATGATATGTATCGTCCCTGTATCTATGAACTTCTGTCTTAAATCTGTTTCAAAAGAAGACCTCTCCCCTAATATAAGCCCACCTAGAAGTGTGCTCTCAGGAGGAGATACAGCATAATTTATTTTCTCTAAAAATTTATTCTTAATTTTAAAAAGGACATCTCGAAGCCAAAAGCCATGACCAGAAGAAATTGTTTCCACTTTAGAATAATTCATAACATATAAAATCCTATCTTTCCGTAAATAATTTACATAATCAAATTCTTTGCCTGTATCAGTGGTGAAGTTTTCTGGTTTTTGAAGCTCCCCCACTATCTTTACTTCATCGCCGTATTTAAATTCATCCCATAGACCCGTAGTCACTAAAATTTCTGTCTGATCTTTTTCTTCTTTTACTTTTATATTTAATTTTTGATTATTTTCTCTTATATCTGGCTCATCAATAATAATTCCAGTTAAAGAAACGTTAGTTCCTACTTTTGATTCAAAAAACTCTGGTGACTTTGTATCACTATAACTAAATCTTAAAATACCTAAAATAAAAAATACAAAAAACATGCAAGCAATTACTCCCCATTTGTTTTTAGAAATTAAAGTAAAAAACAAAAAAAACACCAAAGAAAGTGCTCCGATAAATACCGCTATGTAAAAATTTACAAAAACAAAAGACCGTAGGAATACTCCAAAAATAAATCCGAAACAAATTGCATAAAATAACTTGTCCCGCACTAATAAATTATAACAAATATACTTTTTTACTTAAACCGGCACACCATCTGCATAAGAAGTAGCAATTATGTCTGCCCTTTCATTATGTGTATCTCCACTATGCCCCGCTACATAAGACCACTTGGGATTCACTTGTTGGTTTAGTTTATGAAGTTCTTCCCAGAGCTCACGATTTACTACTGGTTTTTTAGCAGCATTGCGCCAATTATTTGCCATCCAATTCGTAATCCATTCTGTAATTCCTAAAATGACGTATTTTGAATCTGAAAATATTTCTACTTCTCCTTTAAGTTCTTGCCTTAGATAAAACTTCAGTGCTTCAATAGGTGCAGTTAATTCCATTTGATTATTCGTAGCATGGTCGCTATGCCCCCCGAGCTCCATGGATTTTCCGTCCACCAAAAATACCACTCCCCAGCCCGCAGGGCCTGGGTTCCCTCTCGCTGCTCCATCTGTATAAATTATTACTTTATCTTTCTTATCTTTCATGATTTTTATATTATATCAACAACGCGGAGTCTTAGCTCGGTCTTGCCTCCGAAGCGAGATAAGTCGAAAGTAGCCAAAAGACTAGCCTTACCTCCCTCACTGATATCTTTACTAAAGGATTCTAGCCCAGAAAAAAATGAAATAGCTTTCACTTCTTTCTTACCGTTTGAGAAAATTATTTCCAAATGCTCCCCCGACCCATTCTTACCAAACTTTTTTATTTTTTTTATCTCCACTGCCTCAAAAAGAAAAACTGGTTTTTGATTTTCACATCCATATGGAGAAAGTTTTTCTAAGTCATTCCAAACTTTCATATTTACAGATTCTAAATCAGCTTTTATATCAAAATTATTATCAGCAACATTATTTTCTCTTTTTACTTTTAAAAATGCTTTAGACAAAACTTCTTCTAAGAAATGCACTTTATCATTTTGCACAGTAAATCCTCCAGCCATTTCATGCCCTCCAAATTCTAAAAACGAATCTGATGTCTCAGTCATAAGCTCTACAAGTGAAACAGACCCTGGGGACCTACAGGAGCCCTTTATAGCATCATTTTCGTCTTTACCCCATACAAACACTGGCTTTTCGTATTCATCCATTATCTTGCCTGCCACAAGGCCCAAAACGCCTACTTTCCAAGACGAACTGCCTATCACTATCACCTCATGCATACTCTCATTTGTTTTCCTTGTCTCAAAAATCTTTTTAACCTCACGCATGATTCCAGAGACAATATATTTCCTATCTTCATTTATTTTTGACAAATGATCAGCAAGCATTCCACCTTCTACGACATCACGAGTTGAAAGAAGCTCAAATGCTCTGCGCGGGTCATCCATACGAGAGGCCACATTTATTTTTGGTGTCACCATAAAAGCAATGTCGTCTTCTGAAATTGTACGCTGGTCTATATTCATTTTCTTTAAAAGTTTTTGTAATCCTGGGCGTGGAGATTTACGAAAAACTTTCAAACCATAATATGCAAGAGCCCTATTCTCCCCCAGTAATGGCACCATGTCAGAGAGTGTAGCGAGCCCTGCCATGTCTAACATCCATTTTTCTGCTCCACCTTTAATTTTATAAAATTCCCCATACTTTTTTATAAAACCTTGCACAAATTTAAAAGCGACACCTGCTCCGCAAAGCATTTTTTCTGGATAATCATCCACTTTAGGATTTAAAATTGCATAAGCTCTTGGAAGTATTGCATGTGGTATGTGGTGATCAGTGATAATCGTATCAATACCTAAAACTTCTGCTTGTGCTACTTCCTCTACAGCCGTTATGCCTAAATCTATGGTAAATAATAATTTCACTCCGTTATCCCTAAAAATTTTAATTGCTTCCATATTAAGCCCATAGCCTTCACTATTTCTCTGCGGAATGTAAACTTCAAAATTCTGATATTCGATTAAACTAAAAAAGTCCTGCATGATTACGGCTCCAGGAATACCATCACAATCATAATCAGCATAAATAACTACTTTTTGATTGTTATCTATGGCTTCAAACATACGCACACAAGCACGCTCCATGTCACGCATCAAATATGGGTCCAAAAGGTCCCTCTCATAATCTGGATTTAAAAAAAGATCTACTTCTTTATCTCCCACGATACCCCTAGTTTCTAGAAGCTGTTTTAGTAATTCTGAATGTTCTTGCATAAAGACAATTTTAGCACAATTTGATACAATAATATTATGGAACAGCAATCAGATTGTATATTTTGTAAAATTGTAAAAGGAGAAATACCTGCCAATAAAATATACGAAGATGAAAAAACTCTAGCATTTTTAGATATTGCTCCAGTAAATATAGGCCACTCTTTAGTAATATCAAAAGAACATTACCCAAATATTTATGAAACTCCAGAAGAAATAATGGCTGAGATGATGAAAACTTCAAAAAAAGTAAGTATTGCACTTAAGGCCTTAGATGCTGATGGAGTAAATATAGCGATGAACAATAACTTTGCTGCAGGCCAAGTTGTATTTCATTCACACATTCATGTAATACCAAGATTTACCAATGACGGCTTTGAACTCTGGCATGGAAAAAGAGGCTATCAAGAAGGAGAAAAAGAAGAAGTAGCTGAGAAAATTATCGCAATGCTTTAATAGCTGGCAATGTGCCGTTGGCTAAGAAGTCTAATGTGGCTCCTCCACCTGAAGAGACAAAAGAAAACTTTTTTTCTATTTTCATTTCTGATATGAGTGCGACAGTATCTCCCCCTCCAATAATACTTTTGGCTTTAGACTTTGTAATAGCTTTCAAGACTGCTTTAGTAGCTTGCCCTCCACTTGCTTCATATTTACCCAAAGGTCCATTCCAAAGAATTAATTTAGATTTTTTAACATATTCATTTAACATCTTCACTGATTCTTCTCCTATGTCTAGGATAATTTCGTCAATCTGTACATCACCAACTTTTTTGTTTACTAATTTAGTCTCTCCAACTTTTCCAACAACAACATCAACAGGTAAAATTATTTTTTTATTATTAATTATTTTACTTATACCGTAATCTTCTCCATCAATGAGAGACTTACCCACTTCATAACCTTTGGCTTTCAAGAAGTCATTCGCGAGAGCTCCACCTATAAATATATAATCAGCTAATTTTAAATATTTTTTAATCAAAGGCATTTTAGTAGAAAACTTAGCTCCACCTAGTATGAACAAGAATGGATGTTTAGTGTTTTTAAAAGCCAACGACAAATTCTTTACCTCTTCTTCTAATTGAAACCCTGCATATGAAGGCATATATTCAGTAATATCTGCAACTGATGCATGCAAACGGTGAGAAACAGGAAAAGCATCGTTAACATAAATATCACCAAGAGATGCTAGTTTCTTACCAAGAACAGGGTCATTTTTCTCCTCTCCAGGGAATTTTCGCACATTTTCAAAAAATTCTATTTTATCTTTTTTAATTTTAGATAGAGAAAAAAACTTTTTGATTACAGGTTCTAAGCTGGCACTGCCATCTTTGCCTAAATGAGTAATTAAAACTAATTTCTTCGCTCCCTTTTTCAGTAAAAAGTTAATGGTCGGTAATGCTTTTTTTATTCTAAAATCATCTTCCACTTTCCCGTCTTTTATGGGCACATTGAAATCCACACGCACTATTACTCTTTTACCTTTTAAATTCTTTATTTTTTTAATACTTTGCATAACTAATTAACCTTTTCGGTAATTTCTATTATTTTTATAAATTTCTTAGCATCTAAACTGTCACGTCCAACTAAAAATCCATCTGCCTCCCCTGCCACAACAAAGTCTTGTGCATTTTTAGTATTTACAGAACCACCGTAAATAATTCTAATATTTTTTACAGTATTAGCACCGAATTTATCACTTAATATTTTTTTAATAAATACAGCTACTTCACGAAATTCTTCAGGTGTAGCTTCTCTAACTGCATCTTTGCCAATAGCCCAGACTGGCTCATATGCCACTATGGCATTACTTATACTATTTTTATTTACTCCATTAAAGTCTTTTTCTATTTGATTTTTTATCACATTAAAATAATCATGATTATCATCACGATTTTTTTCACCAACACATAGTATTGGATTTAAGCCCGAAGCTAGTGCTATTTTTATCTTTTGATTTATAACTTCATCCTCCTCTCCCATCGCCCTTCTCTCTGAGTGCCCTAAAATGACATACCTAGCACCTAGGTCATAAACCATGTTGCCAGACACTTCTCCAGTAAAAGCACCTTTGTCTTTGTGTGAAATATTCTGCACCCCCAACGGTATCTTTTTTAAAATCTTTTTTAATTTTTCTAAATATACGAACGGCGGACAAATAACCACATCTAGTTTAGAGCTAAATTTACTTTTTATAATATTTTTATAGAGAGTTTCTGCTAGTTTTCCACTCTCTGGATTCATCTTCCAATTACCAATGATTATTTTCTTCTTTTGCATACAACTAGTATAACACAGCTATTTTATCTCTTTCCAAGAGTTCACAGTCCAGCCCCCCGAAGGTCCATTTACGAAATTTGAATTTACTAAACCACTATCATAAATAACGGTTGAATTATTACCTAAAGAAATGTATTTACCATTTAAAGCCTTAGCGGAAGCATTGTTTGATAAATTAACAGTTCCGTTAGCGGCATAAAGTATAACTGCACCAGCATTATTGGAAAGTGTAATTGCTGAAGTTGAGGTTGAGGTTGAAAGAACCATCAAATAACTACCCGTTGAACCTGACCCTGTGAAATTGGCATTATTACCGATATTAACAGTGCCATCAACAATCATAACTCCTTCAGAAGTTCCGTAGCTAGAAGAAAGAGCGACATAGGCGTTATTGCTTATATCCACATTACCTTGCACCCATATAGTTCCCGTAACGGTTAAATGTGCATTATTGCTAACTGAGAGGTTGCCTGTGATTTTTCTTGGACCTAAAGATAGATTGCTACCACTCAAGGTCACATTTCCAGAAGTTGTTCCACCAGCCGCTGCCTCATCTTTCCAATCTAAAATATTTTGATCCGAAATTGGCATGGCTATTTGAGCTGGGTCTGCCAAGGATGTATTACAAGCTGGGGAGTTGTTTGTGGTTTGGCAATATTTTGTACCTGCCACACTAGTACTATTTATTGTATTAGCATATGCATTTCCCACACCACCACTGCCAACAGTCATACCGCTAATTAATCCATTTACACCACCCGTATAGAGTTTAAAAAATCCATCAAGCCCTGAGGGAGTGGTATTGTTCCAAGTACCACCCTGCTGTCCAATTTTTCCAGTTCCACTCGCATAGCCATTACTATTAGCACCAGTTATATAATATCTAGTAGCATTAGTGGCACTATCTATCACAATCCAGTATGTTGTTCCAGCAGTTAATTCTGGATTTGTAGAAAAAGGAACACTTATCCAGCCCGCTGCTGGATAATTTGTAGAAACTAAAGATGCAGATAAAGCACCAGAAGCGAGTGTTGTTGTCCCTGGATTACTGCCTGAATTGTTTACGATACGCACAGTTAAATTTCCTGGTGTACTAACTTTTTTTAAATAAAGTTCTACTTTGTTAACTTGAGCATTAGCACTTAATTGAAAACTTTGAGCAAAATCTTGTGTTCCATTTGCATTACCAAAGGTCACGTCATATGCGGGAATTCCTGAACCATTAGTCTGGTCCGCGGTAAGTGCGGAAGAATTTGCTGATGTGGCAGATCCGGTAATTGCTCCTGAGCCAGTAATGGGGCCATTTGAGTACACACTACCATTAACTTGAGAATTATTGCCCATAGTAAATCCCCCAGTACCAACTTGCACACCATAAGAAAAAGATACACCTACTCCCGCAGTTAATACGAGTTCATTTGTGCGTTCACGGTTTGAGGTATCACCCACTGTAGAAATCGTCTGCTCTCCCCCTGCATCTACGATGGAGGTCGTTGCTGTATTTCCATTTAAAGTTATTATTGTAGTATCATCAATAGTCATAGCATTCTTCAACCTATAGTAAGCATCTTCAATACCTGATTCAGATAAAAGAAAACTTTGTTTTGATAAAATCAAGTCATTCGCGATCTTAAAATGCCTGATTGTTGGAGAAACAAGTCCAGTCACAATAGCCAATGAAATAAATAGGAAAAATATAACTGAAATAATTAAAGCTTGCCCACCATTTCTCTTTACTTTTTTTAAGTTGTGTAAAAAATTTTTCATATTAATAACTTCCACGCAAAACAACAGTATTCTGAAAATCATATACTCTACCTAAAGGATCATGCACAGATGAAACAGATAAATTTATTCTCACTGCTGCACTAGAAGTAGTCAAAACTCCACTAAAAGTCAAACCCGTAACTGTGACATCTTTAGAATTCAAATTATCAATCAAAACACTGTTGTCGTAAAGTTCTATATTACCTCCTGATAACATAAGCCTAACTGGTCTCACAAGTGCATCTACTTCATTTGGCACCATTAAAGTAAGGTCACTGCTAGTGTTAACTGTAGCAGTGTTGGCTTGTTTTATTTCTCTAGAAATTCTCTCCATAATACTAGAGCTTGAAACTATGTCAGCTTGAATACTATTTTCTCTAAAAGCTTTTGTCATTACAATAAGTGCATTTATTACAACTAAAGATAGGACAACAAAAATAGAAATATAAAAAATAATTTCTATTAAAGAATAACCTTTATTGTATTTTTTAAAATAATTTTTCATTTATTCAAGAATATTACTTATATAAAAAGACAAGTTTTTAGTAATAGTAGTTCCTCCTTCAGTCCAAGATACAGTGACATTAACAAGCTTAGTACCATTGACATTCGCAACTCCACTTCCTCCTGGAGGAAGTATGTCAGCAGATGTAGCATCCCGTTCTACTAAATCAAGCTCTACTGTACGTGTAAAAATATCTACAGTGGAAGGTGTAGCGGAAAGTGTCCAAGTTCCACTAGAAAATGTTGGATAATAGACCGTTGATGTAGATAAGGATGTAATATTAGACCAAGCATTATCTCTTAATATTCGTACTGCTTCTGCTCCTTCTTCCAAAAGAAAGCTGGCTTGAGCAGAATGCAAAGACTGACGTGATACTTGTAATGACTTTTGTGCTACACCCGATGAAGCTAAAAATGCTGATACTATAATAGCGGAAGCTACGAGTAGTTCCACCATTAAAGAACCTTTACTCTTGGTTTTTTTATAGAAAAATTTTATTTCTTTATTTTTCATTACAATTTTTAAAAACTTACTTTATGCTAACAATACCGGTTCCTGATATTACAATCACATCTGATAGTGTTGTAGTAGACACTGTAATTTCTGCTGTGTGATCCGGGGCGCCTGTCAGACGATCAAAATACAAATCCGAACCCCCTCCGGTAATATCAATATCAGAAATACTAGCTGGGGAAGTTATTTCTGTAATTACATTGTCTGGAGCCACGTCTGAATAAACGGTTCCTGAAAAAATAACTACTTGATCAGATTCAAAGTGCACTCCATACTCTTGTGAATTCACAGAAGACATACTTTCTCCTCGTGCTTTATTTATAGTTGATACCACTTCAGATAATGTGGTTTTAAAAATCTGATTCTCGCGCATGTTTTGAAAAGAAGGAAGTGTCACCCCTATTATTATAACAAGAATTGCTAAAACAACTACTATCTCTATCACTGTTATTCCTTTGTTGTAGAAAATTTTCATTTTTAACCAATATTATTAAGCACTGAATAAAGCGGAGTAATCATGGATAATGCAAAGAATCCAACGCCCGCACCAATAATAATCATAAGAAATGGTTCAATGATAGTAGACAAATTTTTTGTTTTCTCTTCAATATCATTTTCATAAAAAAGAGCAATTTGAAGCAACATGTCTGAAAGTTTTCCTGTTTCCTCTCCTACTTGTATCATTTCAGACATCATCACAGGATAAAGTTTGGGATTCTCTTCAAAAGATTTCGAGAAGGCATGTCCTTTTTCTATTCCCTGCCTCGCTTCTATTAAAACTTTTTTATAATAAATATTTTGTAAAACGTCTTCTGTTATTTCTATAGCGCGTGTTATGGACACTCCCGAAATTAAAAGTGAAGACATTGTCCTCGCTGTACGAGCTGTGTTCACTTCTTTAGCAAGTCCCCCTATTATAGGGAATTTAAGGACAGCAAAATCAACATATTTTGCCATAAATTGTGCCCGAAAAAGGAATACCATACCCATAATTCCACCAATAATTATTACAAAAGACAAAAGTAAATATTCAGAAAAGAAATTACCAAGAAAAATAATAAAACGAGTAGTAGCCGGCAAGTCCACACCAAGTTCTTTAAATGTAGAAGCCAATGTCGGAACTACGAAAGCAAACATCAATACTCCTATGATAAGCATCGCGCAAAGTATCACTCCAGGATACATTAGAGCTCCTTTTACTTTACGAGTTAAAGAGTAAGCTTTTTCTAAGTTCATTCCAACTTCAGTGAGTGAGCCAGCCAAGTCTCCAGACTCTTCCCCTGCTCTAGTCATAGACACAAAAAGCTTGGAAAAAACTTTGGGGAATTTTGCAAAACCAGAAGATAAAGTTCCGCCTGCATTTATTTCAGCAGAGATAGCGGCTAGTACTTCATTTAATTTTTTATTTTTAGTTTGTTTTTGTAAAACTGAAAGTGCACGCGCAAGAGACAATCCTGCTTTTATCATTCCACTTAAATTTTTTGTTAAAAGTATTAACTCACTTATTTTTATTCTAGCTAAAATAAAATCTAAAAAATGTAAATTTAGGTCAAATTTTTTAGCTTCAGATATAGATATAGGTGTATGCCCTCGTGACCGAAGCTCGCGAGAGAGTGCAAAACGATCCAAGGCTTCTAAGCTACCTTCGAAGATTTCTCCATTATTTAATTTTGCTTTATATGAAAAAAGCATAATCTAAAATTACTCTGAAACAACTCTAAATACTTCTTCTAATGTAGTCATACCTAAAACTGCTTGAAAAACTCCATCTTCTAATATTGTCATCATGCCTTCTTTTTTGGCTTGTGCTTCTATCTCATCTCCTGAACCTCCACGTGTAATTATCTCTTTAATTGTTCCGCTTACTTTCAATACTTCATGAATACCTACACGTCCTGAGTAACCATCCTCTACTTCAGCACTTTTGACAGCTTTGTAAAATGGGATTTTTTCCCAAGTATCACTATCCCCTATTATCTTTTCTAACTTCAAAAGTCCTAGCATTCTATCTAAATCAACTATTTTGCTTAAATTTTTTATTTCATCACTGGATAAAAAATATTTTTCTTTATTGGCAGTTAATTTACGAACAAGTCTTTGGGCAATAATAGTTTTTACAGTTGAAATAATTAAAAAAGGAAGTATACCCATATCAATAAGTCTAGGAACTGCACCTGAAGCACTATTGGTGTGAATAGTGGAAAGCACTAAGTGTCCTGTAAGAGATGCATTAACAGCGAGCCCTGCTGTCTCTCCATCTCTAATCTCTCCAACCATTATAATATTTGGGTCTTGTCGCAAAAGTGAACGAAGGCCGTTGGCAAAAGTAAGTCCAATTTCTGGCTTTACTTGCACTTGATTTACTCTTGGCATCTGATACTCAATAGGATCTTCAACTGTAGAAATATTTACCTCTGGGCGGTTTAAAATATCTAGCATGGTATATAGAGTAGTGGTCTTACCAGAACCTGTCGGACCCGTTGCTAGTACCATACCTGTTTTTTGTTTTAAAGATTCATAAATTCTCTCAAGAGCTTCACCATGAAAACCAAGACCCTCTAGAGAATATCCATGTGCATTTTCTTTCAATATTCTTATCACAGTCTTCTCACCATAAAAAATAGGAAGTGTGGAGACACGGAAAGAAACCTTATCTCCATTTTGATCTATTTTAAATCTTCCATCTTGAGGAAGTCTCTTTTCATCCAATTTTAAATTTGAAAGCACTTTTATACGAGCAGTTATGCCTGCACCAGCACTTTTATCCAGTGTCATTGCATCATGCAGTATGCCGTCTATTCTATAACGCACTACTAGGTTGTCCTCTCCTGGCTCTATGTGTATGTCAGATGCATTTTGTGAAATTGCGTGAGAGACCAAAGAGTCTACAATTTTTACCACTGGTAAATCCTCAGCCATTTCTTTCAATTCTTTTGTAGACTTTTCACCTTCTTCAGTGGCAATTTTTAAAGATTGAGTTTCTTTTTGAATTATAGTAGCAAATTCCGCTTGTAAACTTTTTTGATACTGCATCAGAGCAGATTTGATAGATGCTGCATCAGTAAGACGCGGAAGTATTTTAAAACCAGAACGCTTTTTAATAAAATCAATAACTGGTAAGTCATCCGCATCAAGCATCGCAACTTCTAGGCCTTTATCTGTCTTATTGTAAGCAATTATATTGTCATTTTTCGCAATTGTCTCAGGAATAAGAGATAAAATAGAAAAATCAATCTTTTGTTTTTCTAAATTTACAAAAGGTATACCTAAAACAAAGGCTTCCATTTTCTTTAAATCAACTTCAGAAATCTTACCTTCGGACAATAACATGTCAGAAAATTTTTGTTTTTTATCTTTTGCCTTTTTACTTACTTCATCAATATCTTTCTCTGAAATAAGTCCGCCATCTAAAATAACTTTTTTCAATTTCTTCTCATCAATTTGCATATGTAAGTATTATACCAAAAAATCCCCTACAAGGGGATTTTTTTTGATTATTTTATTTATTTTTTAAAATCTCTATTTCAGCTTTTAAGTCCTCTATCTGTTTCTGTTGTTCTTGAACAGAATTTATCAGTGGAATAACTAAACTATCATAAGATAGATTCATTGTGCCCATCTCGTCTTTGTCTATTACCAAACCACTAAATTCTAGTCCTAACTCATCCAGTACTTTTTTAACATCTTGAGCAATCAACCCGTCTCTTCTCACCTTATTTTCATCATCTTTATAATTATAAGAAACGGTTTTAAGTTTTGAAATAAAGTTCAACCCCAAATCTTTCTTATATTCTACATTCTCCTTTAACCTCAAGTCAGAATAGTTAGTGAAAATAGCATAGCCGCCTATAGAAGTTACAGAGGTGTTACCAAGAACTATTTTATTACTTGCATTTACTGATGCCTGATAACCAATAGCTGTAGCATTATTTAAGTTGACTGCAGAAATATCAGAATAAGCACCTACAGCTGTATTATTTGAACCAGTTGTGGGGAAATCTAAAGCAGCTCTACCAACAGCAACATTATTAATGCCAGTTTCATTATCACAACCAGCGTTATAGCCAAGAAATACATTATCACTATAAGATTCACTTCCAGATGCTGTACATGTAGAAGTACCTATTATAATATTTTTAGAACCACTACTACCTAAGTTACTAGCCGCGTTGTAACCTATAAAAATATTATCATCTCCAGAATTAATTTCATCACCTGACTCAATTCCTATTGATACATTTCTATCCCCTGAAGTAAGCTGGGCAAGTCCACCATTACCAAGAGAAGCATTATTAGATCCAGTCCCTAAGTTTCCCAATGAATATGGACCAAAAGCGGAATTAGAATTTCCTGATGTTAGTGCATCGAGAGAGTATTCTCCAAAACCCATATTAGCACTTCCAGTCAAACTAAGATTACCAGCATATTTACCCATAAATAAATTAGTGCCCGGAGCGTAAATAAAACGTGCTACTCCTTTATATACAATTGCAGAATCACTTATCCCAATATCATCATTTGGATTTAGTGGACTCAATAATGTTCCAGTACGAACCCAGAGACTTCCACCACCGCTTCCAGCCACCCATTCTGGTGCAACACCAGAACCTTTAGACTTCAGAAAAAATCCATCTGTTCCTGCATTACCATTTGGCATTAACGCCCCAGAGAATTTTATATCGCCAAGAACATCTAATTCTATATCTGTTGCAGGCATGTGAGGAACTCCACTAACACTACCGATACCTAATTGTTTATCAAATAAACCAAGCCCTAAAGGTCCCACTGCACGTATTCCTTGTGCTCCAAAAGCACCATTTTTCATTTGTGCATCAATGCCAGTATTTATTGGTGGAGGAATATTATTTGCAGGTGGAGTTCCTGGTGGTGGATTGGTCCACACAGCAGAGACTTGTATCGCCAAAGCAAATACAAAAATAATAAAAAATGATTTAAAGATTGTCTTGTTTTTGTTATTCATAATATTTTAGTTAACCCTTCGACGATGCTAAGGGCGGATTTATAAATTTTATTCTAATTCTTTTTCCAAAAGAGATGTCTCGTATTTTAGTAAATCATTCTCCTCCTTCAACTCTTGTAATGCTTTAGCTAAAACAGAATTTATTGCTGAATAAGACATTGTCATATTTCCTTCTTCCCCTGACACAACTTCAGGAATTATTTCTTTTACTTCTTGAGCTATAAATCCTATGTCGTGGGTATTAGTTCCATTCCAATCAAAAGACACTGGACGAAGTTTCATAACTTCATCTAAACCATAAGAAATATCTTGAATATTATGTTTTTTATTTATGTCAGAAGAATCTTCCCACTGACCTTGTTTAGTTAAATGAGCCCCATTCCCATTTGTAGAATTTGTGCCCACTGTTATGGCATTTTCTCCAGGTTGAATACCGAAACCCCAACCTTCTATGTAATGGTTAACATCCCCATGCTCATTAACAGAATATGCCGTACCTAAAGACATAGTATTACTAGCAACAACCTGGGTGTGAGCTCCTATTGCCGTAGCGTTATCAATTCCATTAGTATTTGCAGGAGAAGCATATCTACCAATAAAAGTATTATTTGAACCAATAACATCAATAATACTTCCCTCACCAACAGATACATTGTTATTACCAATACCTTGCTGTTGATTGCCCAGTAAAACATTTCCATTGCCATTTATGCCTCCTGACTGATAGGAAGAAATAACATTATCATCACCAACAATACTAGTTGTCCCTAAACCAACATTTCTATTACCAGAAGTAGAGACATTAGCTCCTAAAACAACATTGTTACTAGTGGTAATGTTAGATAAAACTCCAGCACCAATACCAATATTATTGGAAGCATTTTGTGCGCCAGAAGTAAAATTACCTGCATTTCTACCTATGTAAATATTAGAATTTGATCCTCCGAAAGTATGAAACCATCTATATTCCGTACCATTGCTAGTCTTCCCATAAAATGTACCCGCAACACCATTTACAGTAGTAAGAGGAATTTTAAAATTTTTAGTAATTTCTAATTGTTGAGTACTAGTTGTAGGACAATCCACAAAACCAATACCAACTTTGTCATTTTGAGTTGTTAGGCGAACTACATTACCACTTTTGGTCCAACCACCTGGTGTTCCACATCCACCAGGTACTTGCCAAGTTCCATTACCAAACACATCAGTTGTCAAAACTTTATCTGTCAGAGGTTGAGTCCCGACGTTCATTTGAAAAGCTATATTTTTTAATTTTCCATTTACATCAAGCTTCACACCAGAAACAGGAGTATTCGTACCTACTCCTACGAATGTTGCATTATCAAATATTTGAGAATTACCTATTGTATGAGGACCAGTCCATTTCGTGACATAGTTTGTAGTTCCGTCAATGTTGTTATTATCTACGTTACCTCCATCACCACCAGTAAAAGTCTGCCATGAAGCCATACCTGTAGCATCAGAAGTGAGAACCTTGCCATCTAGTGGAGGAATACCTCCAGGAATTTGTAAACTTCCTTCCAATATAGCTGCTGTTGTTGCTTTTAATCCTAAAGCTGTAAAACTACCATTTTTAAATTGAGTAAAAGTTCCTTCATTTACTGGGGGTTTAGTATTATTTCCTGGTGCGGAAGAAGATGGAGACATCCAAACAGCTCCCACATTAACTGCAAATGCAAATAAAGCT
>JAUPWJ010000057.1 GCA_030916575.1 Patescibacteria group bacterium
CTCTTCCCATTCCGAACAGAGCAATTAAGCCTGCTAGTGCCGATGATACTCCTTGTGGGGAAAGTAGGTAGGTGCCAGAACAATGTATTCAACTAAAAAACAACTCTATGAAAATGGAGTTATTGTGTTTGACATTTTTAAAAATTGAGGTAGTATTTGAGTAGAATTGAAATAAATTATCTCATCTTATAAACACCAAAATCATGACGGTATTGGATATTTTAAAAATGATCATCGAAGCTTTATTCCCCAGGGAATACATGGTTTACATTGGAGGAACATTTGTTTTTATTTTTATTGTTGGGCCATGTCTTGGACTTGATAATAAAAAGAATTCTCAAAAAAGTTAGAAATGAAGATAGCACTGGGATATTCGAGAATTGTAATTATATATAAAGGGCAAGCTATAAAAATTGCTCGAATTTATATAATTAGAACTGTACTCAGAGTACTTACTCTACCTTTTGTTTCTAATAGAAGCAGAAACAGATATTACTTACATTTTGGAAAACGTTTCCCTATGTCCATGATACGTTATGTTTTTGTTGGGCTGTTTGCCAACTTGAGAGAATATAAATACTCAAAAAGGTATAAAGACGAACGTATTGCTCCAGTACTTAATAAGTATTTAGGGGGACTTATTATTACACAACCAAAGGGGGATGTATGTGTAGAAGCTGACTTTGAATTAAAAAACCCTTTTATAAATAAGAAAAGGGCCGTTTGTTCAGAGACTTATCGATTTACACAGTATTGTGTATTTAATAATGAAGTGTTGTTGGTTGATTATGGGTCAATGCTTACCATAAAAGACCTTTTACGAACAAAAAGGACTTAATCGATTTTTCTATTAAGCCCTTTTTTTATTTGTTATAATGTTTTTATGCAAAAGGTTTACAATGAAAATGATTTTGAACCAGAGGATTATCTAGAACGACCGACTGTACGCTGTGTAGTTTTTAATGAAGACAAAAAGAATGTTTTACTTTTTGGAAGTTTGCTTGTCGGTGGGGGCGTAGAAGAAGGAGAGAGTGATGAACAAGCTATAATAAGAGAAGCATTAGAAGAAGCTGGGGCAGAACTTGAGATATTAAAACCTCTTGGAGAAATTGTTTCATATAGAGATGAAACTAAAAAGAAATATGTTTCTCGTGGGTATTTATGTAAATATATAAGAAAAGTTAGTGAGCCGACGACAACAGCAGAAGATGAAATAAATATTAAAGCTGATTGGCATGATGTAAACGAGACAATAAATAGGATAGAAGGGGAGATAGATGATGTATTAGAAAAAGGCGAAGAGTATTTCGGCAAAGATTTATTTCAAACTAAACTCTACAATAGGAGAGTTAACCTAGATTTTATAAAAGAGGGATTAAGATAGAAAATATTTTTGTTTGACATTTACCCTATTTTGTTATAGAATAAAAATCTTCTTAGTCCTTCACAAAAAACCACATACCATATGGATACTTTAACTGTACTTAAAGCCGCTAATATAATGGCTATTTATATTGGCGTCTTATCGCTAGTCTTTGGATTTATTTGGAAGTTTATTAGTTTTGAAAAAACTTTTGACCCTGGTGAATATTATCCAGATGAAAAATTATTTTATCGTTTCTATTCCAAATATTTAAAGGATCTGCATTGCGATTTCGGTGTGAATCCGAATCCTAAGAGGAGAGATATCGCGTTGATTCGAACCTCATTGCCTCATAACCTTACTGATACAGACCTACTTAGGTTGAAAAGGTATATTCCTCAGCTAGAAGAGTGCGTCTTCGTACAAGAACCTCTAGAGAGGTACACAACTGTAGCTTTTCAGAAATCCTCAGATATTTACTGGGGAGACATACGGCACAAGATACTTTGGTTCTTTTTTTGTAAGCTGTATAAAGAATACAGCTATGAAGCAAAAGAAACACCTCCTGAATTTGTATGACGAGTGTGTTAAGATTTTTATTAAGTTGAAGCTGTCTCCGGATAGCTTCTTTTTATTTTAATTATTGAATATTTCTATGAAGAGAGTTGAAAGAAATTTTTAGTAATTCTTCTATTTTACTCCAATCTGCTTCCATTTTAGATTCTTCTGCTTTGTCTTGCAGTACCATTGCTTCTGCTCTGTTATGTGCGTATTCTTTTAGTCTTACCTCATCAGTTTTATAGAACTCTGCCATGGTTTGGGCTAGTGCTTCTTCTCTTCCTATTTCGTACTGATCTGGATATCTATCTACAAATCACCAATTCATTTCAAGCTCTGCTACTTTTTTATAATCAAAACTTTTCAAACTATATTTTTGTATATTTTTATAAAATTTCTCTAGTTTTTTCAATATACTTTTCTTATCTTCTTTTCCTCTATTTAAACGAAATTCCATTGCAGAAGAAGTAGCATAAAATGCTATTCGTACGGCGTAAAAATAATTTAATCCAAAAAGTTCGTGCATCATACGAATTAACAATAGAAATAACTTAAAAAACTTATGTTTGTAGTAGGCTTGCCACATTTGTGTTTCAAGCTCTGCAACTTTGTCTCCATTAAATTTTTTTAGACTTTGCTTTACCATCCAATATTTTTATTTTATTTGGAAACTACCTTTGACAGTTATCATGATTTCTTTCTCAATTGTAGAAGTATTATACATACCATAGTCAGATACATCGATAGAGTTTGGAGACATGACTTGCACCACTCCAGAAGAAGCGGATTTTAGTGTGCCTATAGATTTACCTCCAGCCTCCGCTAATTTCTGTGCTCGAGCTTTCGCATCTAATACTGCATCAGCTAAGAGTTCTACTCGAACTTCTGGGAGTTTTGAATAATAGTATTCAAGAGAATTGGTAGAGAAAAGTATACCTTTATTTATAATAAGAGAATTTGTATTTTTTGATAAATTATCAATCTTTGCTACATCAGCAGAATTGATTTCAATATTTTGAGTTAGATTGTATTTCTTATCAGCACTTTGGTATTGTTCATAAACTTCATTCATCCACACAGGAGCGACAGTTATCTCAGTTTCAGGGATACCAGAAGCGATGAGGAAATTCTTCACTTCTTTTAAATCAGCGTCTATATTTGTATAACCTTCTTTGATTTTTGAAATAGTAGTTGCGCGAGTGATAGAAGTAATCCATTTTACTTTATCAGAAGTCACAGCCTTTTTAGCAGAACCAGTGGTAGATATATAGTCTTGGCTTCGTAAATTGTAAAAAGTATATGAACCGATACCTGCACTTATGATTAAAGCGAGTCCTAAAATAAGCCCAAAGTGTAAGAGATTTTTATTGTTTTCCATATACTTATTATACTCTCTAGGTTCTTTATAAGCAAAGAATTTTTTAAATGA
>JAUPWJ010000058.1 GCA_030916575.1 Patescibacteria group bacterium
GTTGGGCATAGTGGTGCCGGTAAGTCTACAATTATTAATCTAATCTTGAAATTTTATGATTCAACAAGTGGAGAAATTTATCTAAAAGATAAAAAGTATACAGATCTCGATCATCAAATGATTCGACAAAATATATCACTTGTATTTCAAGATAATGAGTTGTTCTCTTCTACAATTAGAGAAAATGTTTCCTATGGTAAATATGACGCAACTGAGAAAGAGGTAATTCAAGCACTAAAGCTTGCAAATGCGTATGATTTTGTCATGAAACTTCCTAAGAAATTAGATAGTGAGGTTGGAGAAAGAGGAGTACGATTATCAGGAGGCCAAAAACAAAGAATTCAGATTGCAAGAGCAATTCTTAAAAATGCCCCAATTCTTATCCTTGATGAAGCAACTTCTTCACTGGACGCAAAATCTGAAAAAGATGTTCAGGACGCGCTTGAAAATCTTATGAAAAATAAATTGGTCATAATTATTGCACATAGATTTTCAACGATTCAAAATGTTGATAAAATAATTGTTCTTGATCAGGGTACAATTGTAGATATCGGCAAGCCTCAAGAGCTTTCACAAAAACCTGGGTTGTATAAAGATCTCCTTACATATCAAATTGACGGGAATAAAAAGCTGCTTGAGAAATACGAAATATATTAGTTCTTGACGAGCAATAAGTAAATGAATTAGGATAAATACCTATATGGATAAAAAGATGAATGAGTCATGCCCTAAATGCGGACAACCACTCAGCGATGTTGTGACAACTGCAACAGGACGCGAGTTGCAAAGATGTTCGACATCTTCGTGGGATCCTGCAACAAAATCCACTATTGGCTGTGACTATGTAAAGTGGCTTGAAATTAAGCCGGTAGAGCTTGAAGAAAAGTGTCCAAAGTGTCAATCACCACTCATACTTACTACGACTCGATTTGGAAAAAAGATGAAAAAGTGCTCTACTGGAGGATGGGATAAAGAGGCAAAAAAAGCAACTGGTTGTGATTTTGTAGAATGGATAAATGGATCAACTGAGAATCTTGATGAGGATTGTCCAGAATGTGGGAAAAAACTTGTACTTTTTACAACCAATGCCGGAAAAAAGATGAAAAAATGTTCTAGTGCAGGATGGGATAAGGAAGCGAGAAAAGCAACTGGTTGTCCTTATGTGTATTGGCTAAAACCAAGTGAGTACCCTCAAGCAGAACCAAATGGTGAAGAATTTCTCCCTCCAGAACCTGAAGAATAATGACTAAATATAAAAAAGCTGTTGAAGAGATGCTTGAATACAACCATGAGCTTTTTGTTACTTTTAAAAAGCTCCATGATAACTTCGTTACTGATCCGGCTTCTTTTAAAGATGAATTTAATACTGAAGGCGAGAAGGTTCTAAGAATAGTGAGACGATATGAGAATATGCTCTGTGGAAAGTCAGAAAGTGTGGGATTTAGTAAATATTCTGTGAATTTATCAGAAAAGTTTTGGAATGAAATTAAGACGCATTTTCCAAAAATAGATCAAGTAGGAATGCAGTAAAGACTATTGAGATAATTCAGTTATTGTTTGACTAAGAAAATCTGAAATATTGGTGTCTTCTATATCTTGAATGGAAACTACCCATTTATATGCAGAGTGCTCTGCACTGAGTAATAAATCTTGGTACTCATTTGTTAATTCGCAAAGAAACGAGATTCGTACAATCTGCATGTCAGGATTTCTTTCAGAAAACAGAGAAGTAGTACTCACTGGTTTGATGATATTTATTGAAAGACCAGTTTCCTCTTTGACTTCCCTCTTCAAACCACTTTCTGGTGTCTCACCATAGTCAATTGCTCCTCCAGGCATCTCCCATGTATTCGGGTGTGAGTCATGTCCTGATCTTTTAACAACAAGAAATTCATTTTCTTTGTTTTTGATAAGTGCTGAGACAGCTACTCGTTGAACGTAATCTTTTTGCATGAAAGGTAATTATACACTATGCAGGTATATCGAAAAAAGTTTAGAAATTTTAAAAAATTTGGAATTGTACGGAGCTTTTCTTTCAAAGAACAGAGTCTAGTTTTCTTTGCTTAATATTGTTAAAATTAATTCCCTATGTTCAAAAATAATCGTAGTTTATTGATCATTGCTCTGATTGCTGTTATTAATTCACTTGGATACGGAATTATAATTCCAATTTTATATTCATATTCACTAAAATATGGATTAACTGATTTTGAGAATGGATTGCTCTTTGCTATTTTCTCAATATTCCAATTTATCTCAACTCCGATCATTGGACGTCTTTCAGATAAATTTGGGAGACGACCCCTTTTGATCTCATCAATTTTTGGTACTGCAGTTTCTTTCTTTATGGCAGCATTTGCACCTAGTGCGTTTTTTCTCTTTTTAGCTCGTGCTTTAGATGGGATAACTGCTGGAAATATACCAGTTGCTTCTGCAGTCATTTCTGATACTACATCTGATAAAGAAAGAGCGAAAGGCTTTGGAATAATTGGTGCTGCATTTGGCTTTGGTTTTGTTTTTGGCCCTGCGATCTCTGCTGTGACATTAAGGTATGGAGAGAACGTGCCATTTATTATTGCGGGAGTCGTTTCTTTGATTACTGTTTTTATAACCTACTTTTTCCTTCCAGAAACAAATAAGCATATGGGTGGGCATGTTAATTTAAGAAATGTCTTTGATTTTAAAAAGTTAGTAACTGCTGTTGCAGATAAAGCAACCGGGATGACACTTTTACTCTCACTTATTTATAACATAGCTTTTGGGTTATTTATTTTCACGTTTCAACCATTTGCAGTAAAAATATTAGAATTGTCTGCAAATACAATTTCAGTCATTTATACAATTTATGGAATAGTTGGACTTGTTGCACAAGGTCTTATTATTCCTAGAGTTGTTAGAAAATATGGAGAAAAAAATGGTTTACTTTTTAGTTTTATACTTGGAACACTATCTTTTATTGGTATGTATGTGTCAAGAGATGTTACTTCATTCATTGTTATATCAGTTGCATTTGGTATCGGAAATTCTTTCTTCCTTCCAGTTGTACAGTCATTACTTTCAAAGGAGGTAGATGCCAAATCTCAGGGAACTATATTAGGATTAAATTCGTCATATATTAGCCTTGGAACAATAATTGGCCCCATTTTGGGTGGTTTTATCGCCACATTCGGAATTCCTTTACCATTTATACTTGGTGCGATATTGAGCTGTATTTGTTTTGTTCTTGTTTATACAAAGATTAAAAGCAGTTATCATCATGAGGAGTCACTGGCATGAAATTAAGAGTACATACTTCTAATCGCAACATTTATTAAAGTAAAATCTCCTTCTGGATTTGTTCTTTTTTCTACAATCTCTACTAAAATTTTTTCACCTTCAAGTATATAAGAAAGCCATTTTTCTTCTGACTCCAGCATTTCTGAGAAGGGGACAGTTTGAATTACATGCCAGGAAGGTTTGATTCCTGGAGTAGCTTTAATATCACCTTGCCATCGATTACATGTAAAAACGTGAATTGTTTCATCTGCTATTATTTCAGATTTTTCGTTCCTTGAGATTTTATGAATGAGAGCAACTTTTTCTAAATCATGTGGATAAACAGTTACACGAATATCTTTAAAGAGGTACTTGATTGTTTCATGAACAATATTTTTTTCTAACTTTACATCTCCACCTATTCCGGTAAATCTCCGAATTTTTGATGAGAAAACGGTTTCAGTTAAAAGAATTTGATCATGATCAATGAGAAAACAGAGAGTTCTTGTATTTTTATACATAGTAATAGAAGTATTTATTTTTTAGTATGAAGATAATTATCTATGTCTTGTAAAAGGATATCTATTCCTATGTTATTTTTTACAGAGATAAAATGGGGAGAGTATTCTTCATATTCATCAGAAAAGAGTTTGATTTTCTCATCGTCTATAGAATCAATTTTATTAAAGACGTACATTCTTGGCTTTTTCTCTACTTGCAATGCAAATAGAACTTTCTCTACAGTTTCAATTTTTCTCATGGAATCAGAATCTGAGGAATCAATAACATGGAGGAGTAAGTCTGCATGAAGAGATTCAAGAAGAGTAGAGCGAAAAGCTTCTATCAGTGAGGCAGGTAGATTTTTGATAAAACCAATCGTATCTGAAAGAAGAATTTCTTCTTTTGAAGTCGGTAAGTAAACTTTACCTACAATGCTATCTAATGTTGCAAAAAGTGCATTTTCAACGAGTTTGTTTTTCCCAGTAATTATATTAAAGAGAGATGTTTTACCAGCATTTGTATAACCAATTATAGACACTGTTTTAATACCGACTTTAACTCTTCTTTCTAGCTGCCTTTCTCGTTCTTCTTTCAATTTATTCAACTTCTCTTCAATTTTTTTCTTTTGAGATCTCCAATGTCTTTTCATCAACTCAGTATTTGTTTCTCCAATTCCTCGCGTACCAATCCCACCAGTTTGTCGTGATAGTACAAATCCCATTCCATATATTCTTGGACCCATATGTTCCATCGCAGCGAGATCGATCTGAAGCCTAGCCTCGGTAGTTTGAGCATGTTTTGAGAATATTTGAAGAATAAGTTGAACTCTATCCCAAACTTCAATTTTTGGGTTACTTTCTTGGAAAATCTTTTTCATTTCAAAAAGTTGATTTGATTTTACAATTGCATTGAGAATTACACCATCAGCATCAGTAGATTTAATAAGTTCAGAAATTTCTTCTACCTTACCTTTTCCAAGATAGTGTCCTTTAGAATGAACTTCTCTCTTTTGAAGTACATATTCGATTACTTCTCCACCGTATGCATCGACGAGGTCTTTTAATTCCTTTAAATCTAGAAATGCTTCTTCTTCTGATTGTTTATAAGGCAAAATACTGGCAATGATAAACTTTTTCGGTAGATCCATTTGTTGAAAGATTATACCTTATTCAATGATTTTCGTATACATTAGCTGCCGCCAGATTGTCACTTGTTGAATTTGATTGCTGAAATGAAATTTAGTGTTCTTTGACAAAGTGTGTGTAGATAATTTCTCTTTCTTTCATAACGCCTTTTATATTTTTCAAAAGTTGAAAAGAATCAATTGTAAATGAAAGCGGAAGTATTTCTTTTTCTGAAATAGAGATTCCTTCATGAATTTTGCTATCTGAAAGCTTATAGAGAACAGAGATGTGGGGAGTGTAGTTCTCTCCAGAAAAGACATCATCTCTTGTGATAAAAGGTAGAAGTGATGTGAGAACACTTTTATGTAATCGTTTTAATTCATCATTGTTATCGACAAGCACAACAAGGACATTCCCTTGTTCTTCTGTTTGATAAATACTGAGTGTAGAGGCAGTAATATAAATGGGATAGAATGTAATTTTTCTAAGGGTCTTAATTATGTCGTCCTCAGTACTTTCTTGTTGTAAATAAAATCGTCTTTTAAGAGTAATATGTGCAGTATTTAAAGAAATGATACCTTGTGGATGAGTGATTTTTTGATCATGAAAAAGATTAAATTTCTTTTTTATTTTTACAATTGATTCATTAATTGCTGTTGGAGTGGGAATTGTAATTATATACGAAAGTGGGCGTATATTTATGTCAGAAGGAAGATTGTTCATTTGTTTCATCAGACGGAAGCTCTTTACAAAACATTTTATAATAAACTTGCCTAGTTAGAATAACGTCTTTCATACAGTATTTTGAAATTTCTTCAATTCTTCCATCTTGGTAATATTGCCAAACCATAGACCCATCCATTTCATCTTTAGACGATTTTAGATCAAAGATTTTAGCAAGGGTATCAAGTTTTACTGTCTTTCTTGGATCTCCCCATAGGTCCCATTCTTTCATTGTGTCAAAAAATGGAGTTGATCGATATCGTGCAAAACTGAGATCCATTCGGGGAAAAACACCATTTATTCGAGATCTTTTATAGATAAAAGGCATATCAAATTCATAAATGTTATGCCCAACAAATCTCTCTACATTATTAGCAGCTTTCCAAAATTGCTGTAGCATTTCTTTTTCATTCCCAATCAAACTTTTTTCTTCAATAATTCCTCTTTCATCTTCTTTAATATACCCAATACAGCAAATTCTTCCAAATGCACCGTCAAATGACATTGACGTAAAAAGTTCTTCATCTGATTTTTCACTATTTCCATTTTTACTTTTGAGGATCTCTAGAAAATCATTTTTTTTATCTTCAGCTGAAGGGATAGTCTCAATATCGAGGAATAGTCTTATCATTTATGTATTATACTCAATATAAAATTAAATGGATAGTTATCTCTCTACAGCTTTTTCTAGCAATTGAACTTCATCTTGAGATAACTTTCTATATTCACCATCTTTTAAGTTATCAATTTTAATTTCTCCAAATGCCACTCTACTTAATTCAAGTAGATCTAATTCAAGCTTTTCACACATTCTTCTTATTTGTCTGTTTTTTCCTTCAAAGAGAGTGACCTGAAGGACTGTAGAAGTATTGTTTTCTTCTACAATTTTTACAATTGCTGGAGAAGTAATACCATCTTCAAGAATTACACAATATTTAAACATTTCTATTTTATATTGAAATAAAAACCCCTTAATTTATAGAATATA
>JAUPWJ010000059.1 GCA_030916575.1 Patescibacteria group bacterium
GTAGCTGCTATACCTAGGAATGTTGCTGAGAACTATCTTTCAATTTTTAAAAATTCTTCAATATCAGTTCAATCTTTTGAATTAGAAGCTCAAGCAATTTCTAGAGCAGTTAACAAAAAAGGTGACGAGGATACGTATATGATTGTTGATTTTGGAGAAAAAAGAACAGGAATATTTATTGTATCTTCTGGTGTGGTTATGTTTGCCTCAACTTTAGACTTTGGAGGTTTAACACTTTCAAATATGGTTATGAAAAGTTTCAATCTCAGTTTTGCTGAGGCTGAAAAAATGAAACAACAGTATGGATTACAAAGAAATTTAGAAAATAAAGAAATATTTGCAGTTCTTTTAAATGGTGTTTCAATTTTACGAGATGAAATTTCAAAACATTTTTTATATTGGCATACACATAAAGATGAAGAGGGTAACAGTAATTCTACTATTAAAAAAATAATTTTATGTGGTGGGGATTCAAATCTAATAGGTTTTTCTGATTACCTTTCTGTTAGCATGAAAAGCAAAGTAGAGATAGCTAATGTTTGGTCTAACATAATGAGTACACAAGACTATATTCCAGATATAAGTTTAAGTAAATCACTTTCTTATGCTACTGCCTTAGGTTTAGCATTGGGTGACTTCGAACATGATTAATTTAATTCCAATTGAAGAAAAGAAAAAAATGGTCAAAGATTTTTATCTTAGATTTATTATAGTTTCTTTAATTACTTTGGGTTTTGTAGTATTAATTGCATCTGTGACATTGCTTCCTTCCTATTTCTTCGTTTCCGCTAAAGAAGGTGTAATAAAAAGTAAAATTGAAAATCAAAAAAGCATTCCTTTGTCTACTCCAGATATCGAGACCTCTACCGCAGTCTCAAGTATAAATAAAAGGCTTCAAATTATGGAAAGTGCAAAACAGAATAAATTTTTCGTAACACAAAAAGTTATTAATGAAATTCTTATTAAGAAAATACCAGAGATTAAAATAAATCAAATTACTTATGAAGGTAACTCAGTAGATGGTAAAAAGATACAAATCAGTGGCTCTGCACCTTCTCGTGAAAAGTTGTTACTTTTTCGTCTAGCATTAGAAGATAATCCAGCTTTTAAGAAAGTTGACTTACCAATTTCAAATTTTGTAAAGGGCGCAGATATTAATTTTTTTATTACGCTTTTAGCTTCATAATATGAAAAATATTAAAAATAAATTAAAACATTTCCCACTTGTATTTTCTATAATATTTTTTATATTTTCCTGTATTATCTTTGTTTTTTTACATAAAGAAGTAAATAAAAAACAAAAGGTCGCGCAAGAAATTGAAGTAGAATGGGGAAAAGAGGAGTATGGAAGAAATAACTTTAAAAAATTAGAGTTGGTTTTAAAGGAAACCGAGGAGGGCAGAACTTTAATTGAAGAACATTTTGTTTATAGCTCCGATATAGTCCCTTTTCTAGATATGATTGAAGAGCTGGCTCCGAAAGTTGGAGTCGATGTAAAAGTTTCTCTTATTGATATATCTAAAGACAATACTACCTTTACTGTTGATTTAAATTCTGAAGGTTCATTTGATAATATTTATAATTTTATTTCTTTATTAGAAAATAATTTCTACGAAATAGAATTTTTAAAAATAGATATGAAAAAAGAAGGGGAGGATTTGGATGGTATAAATAAATGGCGAGGGGCTATAAAGATAAAAGTATTAAGTTTTATTCCTTAATATATGAAAATTAAATTTCCAAAAATAAAAAAAGTATTTAAAAAACAAGATTTTACTGTTTACCCTGGATTTTATTGGAAAATACTTCTGGCCGTATCTTTTATATTAATGTTAGCTTCTTTTTTATTAAGTTTTTTAGTTTTTCTAAAAATAAATAAAGAAACTATCGTTTCTCCTGAAGAATTGGATTTGCAAATTCAAACTGTAAAGCATGAAAGAATTGATAATGCATTAAAATACTTTAAAGAACGAGAAGAAAAGACAAACGAAATTTTAAATTCACCAGCTATTGTTATTGACCCATCGCTTTAAAAATGGTAATTTAAGACATACACAATATGTGTACTTAGCTGTTTTGCGCGCTTAGCTCAGTTGGTAGAGCGCTTCATTTACACTGAAGATGTCGGGGGTTCGAGTCCCTCAGCGCGCACAAGCGAGTTCGCTTATGCCTTCGTAGTTCAATGGATAGAACAGGGCTCTTCTAAGGCCTTGATGTAGGTTCGATTCCTACCGAAGGCACAAATGAAAATCAAAATCCTATATGAAGATTCAAATATTCTTGTTATAGACAAGCCTTCTGGTATTGTTGTTCATCCAGATGGACGCACTAAAGAGCGTACAATCTCTGATTGGGTAATAGAAAATTATCCAAAGTTAAAAGGGGTAGGAGAGCCAATTACTTTTGATGGGCAAGAATTAGACCGCCCAGGTATCGTTCATAGGCTAGACCGAGAGACTTCGGGTGTTTTAGTAATAGTAAAAAATGCTAAAGCTTTTGCGCATTTTAAAAAGCAATTTATGGATAGACAAGTAAAAAAAGTTTATCACGCATTTGTCTCTGGTTTTTTAAAAAATGATTATGGAGTAATAAATAAACCCATTGGTAGAAGTCCGTCGGATTTTCGACGTAGACTTGCTGGTAGAGGTGCAAGAGGAGAGCTTCGTGAAGCCATTACAGAATACAAAGTCTTGAAAAGATTTACAGACGAAAATGGTGAGAAATTTAGCTATATTGAAGTAATGCCTAAAACAGGACGTACACATCAGATTCGTGTTCACATGAAATTTCTCAGCCATCCTGTGGCTTGTGATAAATTATATGCTCCTAAAAATCCTTGTCCGGCAGGTTTGTCTCGCATGGCTTTACATGCTAGCTCGATTGAGTTTAAAGACTTAAAGAATAAAGTAATAAAGATAGAATCACCTCTACCATTAGAATTTAAAAAAGTATTAAGTTAAAATTACTAAATTAGCATAGAGTCCTAACTTTTGTTATATTTTAATACATGTGTGGAATAGTTGGATACATTGGAAAAAGAGAGGCTTGGCCAATCCTAATCAAAGGGTTAGAGCGTTTAGAGTACCGCGGATATGATTCTGCCGGTGTTGCTTTAATGCAAAAAGATTCTCTTTTAGTTTACAAAAAGAAGGGAAAGGTCTCTGAACTTAAAAACTTTGTCGGAGATAAAAACGTTATTTCAGGTGTCGGTATCGCTCATACTCGCTGGGCTACACACGGTGAACCCTCTGATGTAAATGCTCATCCACAAAAATCAAATAGTGGTGAAATTGCAGTTGTCCATAATGGCATCATTGAAAATTATCTTTCTATAAAAAAAGCTTTAATTGAAAAAGGTTATCACTTTGAAAGTGCTACCGACACAGAAGTGTTAGCAAATTTAATTGAAGATATTAAAAAAAATACACATTCTAATTTAGACGAAGCAGTTCGTTTTGCTTTGCAAGAAGCAGTGGGAGCTTATGCTATAGCGGTGCTATCAGCTGATGAACCAAATACCATCATTGTTGCCAAGAATGGTAGTCCTGTGGTTATTGGTATTGGAGATCAAGAATATTTTATTGCTTCAGACGCTACACCTATTATTGAGTATACTGATAAAGTTATATATTTAGATGATTTAGAAATGGCCATCATAAAAGATGGTAATTTGACTGTTAAAACAATAAAAAATGAAATAAAAAATCCTTATATTCAAAAGTTGGAAATGAAAATAGAAGAATTAGAAAAAGGGGGTTTTCCGCATTTTATGTTAAAAGAAATTTATGAACAACCAAGGTCTATTAGAGATTCAATGCGTGGCAGAATAAATATACAAGATGGTTTGGTTAAATTAGGAGGAATAGAAAAATACGAAGATAAACTATTAAATGCAAAAAGAATAATAATACTTGCTTGTGGGACTTCTTGGCATGCAGGGTTGGAGGCAAAATATTTTTTTGAAGAATTAGCCAAAGTTCCTGTATATGTAGAACATGCCTCTGAATTTCGCTATAGAAGTCCAGTTATTTACGATAATGATTTAGTTATTGCCATATCTCAATCAGGTGAAACAGCGGATACGTTGGCAGCCTTAAATTTAGCTAAAGAAAAAGGAGCAACAGTTTTTGGTGTGTGTAATGTTGTGGGTTCTTCTATTCCAAGGGCAACCCACGCAGGCTCTTATACTCACGCTGGTCCTGAAATAGGTGTTGCTTCCACGAAAGCTTTTACTGCACAAATGACAGTCTTACTTCTAATGTGTTTATTTTTAGCATCTTCTAAGGGGGAGCTTAGTAAAAAACAAATGCAAGATATACTATCCGAACTTGATGGAATTCCAGAAAAAATTGAGAAAGCATTAAAGACAAATGAAGAGATAAAAAAAATAGCTTTAAAGCTCAAAGACGCAGAAAATTTTATTTATTTAGGTCGTGGTTATGGCTTTCCACTAGCCTTAGAAGGTGCTTTAAAATTAAAAGAAATTTCTTATATTCATGCTGAAGGATGTCCAGCTGGTGAAATGAAGCATGGACCAATTGCTCTAGTAGATGAAAATATGCCTGTTGTTTTTATAGCAAATAAAGGAAATTCTTATGAAAAATTGATTAGTAATATGATGGAAGTGAAAGCAAGAAAAGGTATTATTATTGCTATAATAAGTGAGGGTGATACACATGTAAAAGAAATTGCTGATTTCGTAATAGAAATACCAGAAACTTCAGATGTCTTAATGCCTTTTGTAGCCTCTATCCCATTTCAACTTTTGGCTTATCATATAGCATTACTTCGAGGTTGCGACATAGATAAACCTAGAAATTTAGCCAAGTCTGTAACTGTAGAATAAATATGAAAAATAAAAGTATTTTTAAAAAAGAAAACAATAATAAAGATTATGACAAGTTTGTAAAACTTATTCTTTCAAATAAAAAAGATTTAAAAGAAAAATTACCAGAGCTTATTAAAGGCAAAAAAGAAATTCAAAAAGGTGTCTACGTGGGTAGTGGTGTTTTATTAGAACCCAACATATTTTTTGATACCGGAGAAGGCGAAATCGTATTAGGTGAGAATACAAAAGTAAAAGCCAATACAATTCTTCGCGGTCCATTAATAATTGGTAAAAATTGTGTAATAAATAGTTTTGCAGAAATATCTCATTCTCAAATTGGAGACGTGTGTAAAATTGGGGGAGAAGTAGAAGAATCTATAATACAAAGTTATTCCAATAAACAACATTATGGATTTTTAGGACATAGTTACATTGGGTCTTGGGTAAATATTGGCGGAGGGACCAATGTCTCAAATTTAAAAAATACTTATAGTAATATAAAAGTAAATGGAGTAGACACAAGTAGTGTTTTTATGGGTTGTATTATGGGGGATTACTGTAAAACAGCTATAAATACTTCAATTTTTTGTGGTAAAGTTATAGGAGAGTCTTCACATTTATATGGCATAGTCAGTCAAGATGTTCCAGCTTTTGTAAGTTATGTTGGGCCTGGTAAAATGTATGAATTGCCTTTAGAAATTGCAGAAAGAATTCAAAAAACAATGATGAAAAGAAGAGGATTGGAGTTTACTGCCAAAGATAGTGAAAATTTTAAAAAACTTTTTAAGGAAACTATCTCTGATAGAAAAAAGGCAAAAGCAAAAAAAGGAAAATTATCATTTAATTAATATATATAAATATTATGGATAAAATTTTAATTATAGGAGCATGTGGACAAATAGGAGGGGAGTTGACATTAGCTTTACGTAAAAAATATGGCAATGATATTGTCATAGCTTCAGACATTCGTGAAGAAGCGGAAATACTAAAAGGTACAGGCCCGTATGTAGTATTGGATGCAAATGATGCAACAGCCACCCGCGCACTTGTGAAAAAGGAAAATATAAAAACTATTTATCTTTTAGCAGCACTACTTTCAGCTACAGGAGAGAAAAATCCAAAACTTTGTTGGGATTTAAATATGGGAAGTTTAAGACAAGTGTTAGACCTTGGCGTAGAAGAAAAAATAAAAATATTTTGGCCTAGCTCCATAGCGGTATTTGGGAAAACTACTCCGAGAGACAATACTCCACAGAAAACAATTATAGAACCTACTACTATGTATGGTATTACAAAATATGCAGGGGAGATGCTTTGTGAATATTATAATAAGAAATTTGGTTTAGATGTGAGAAGTGTGCGTTACCCAGGGCTTATAAGTTGGAAGAGTGAACCAGGTGGAGGGACCACTGACTATGCTGTAGAAATATTTTATGAAGCAATAAAAAAAGGTGAGTATAATTGTTTCTTATCTGAAAATACTTACCTTCCAATGATGTATATGGATGATGCTATACGAGCTACGATAGATATAATGGAAGCACCCAGAGAGAATATAAAAACTAGTATGGGGTATAATTTATCTGCAATTTCTTTTTCTCCGAAAGAGATTGCGGAAGAGATAAAGAAACACATACTAAGTTTAACTATTTCTTATGCTCCAGATCATAGGCAAGCTATTGCCGACTCATGGCCAGCTAGCATTGATGATTCCACTGCTCGTCTTGATTGGGGCTGGAAACCCGAATTTGATTTATCAAAAATGACTGAAGTAATGTTGGTGAATTTAAAGGAAAAATTAAAGTAATATGTATACAAAAAAAATTACTGAAAGTATAAAAAAAGAATTAGAAAACCTGAAAGTTCAGGGGAAGTTTAAGGTTGAGCGGGAATTGGAAGGAGCACAGGGACCAGAAGTAGAAATTGGAGGGAAGAAATATTTAATGTTTGCGTCCAATAATTATTTAGGTCTCGCAAACAGTCCAGAGATTGTAAAAAGTGCTAAAGATGCCGTGGAGAAATATGGTTTTGGTCTTTCTTCTGTGCGTTTTATTTCCGGAACTGAAACATTACATAAAGAATTAGAAAAGAAACTTTCTCATTTTTTAGGCACAGAAGACACTATTTTGTATTCTACAAACTTTATGTCTAACTTAGGTTTTTTTGCTAGCTTCACCAATGAAGCTTTTGGCGGAGACGGAAGTCATATAGATGCAATTTATAGTGATGAATTAAATCACGCTAGTATTATTGATGCATTTAAGCTTTGTAAAAAAGAAAACACTCAAAAAAGAATTTATCCTCATGGTGATGTTTCTGCATTAGAAAAGATGCTTGAAGAAGATAAAGATAAAAATTATCGTTTTAAAATAATTGTGACAGATGGAGTATTTTCTATGGAAGGGTATTTAGCAGATTTGCCTAAAATAAAAGAATTGGCAGATAAACACGAAGCACTTTTATTTGTTGATGACGCACATGCAGTGGGAGTACTTGGTAAAACTGGCGCGGGAACAGGAGAACATTTCGGTCTTCAAGGTCAAATTGATATTATTTCTGGAACTTTTGGTAAAGCATTAGGTGGTGCTGTGGGTGGATACGTCGCTGGACGGGCAGATATTGTAGAATTTCTCCGCCAAAAATCTCGTACCTATCTTTTCTCAAATTCTATTCCTCCATCCGTTGTTGTTGCTTCTATGAAAGCACTTGATTTATTAAATGAAAAACCAGAACTTTTAATAAAAGTTAAAGAGAATGCGAAATATTTTAGAGATGGAGTGAAAAAACTCGGCTTTGAAGTTTTAGAAGGGGAACATCCGATAGTGCCGGTAATGTTAGGAGATGCAGGACTAACTCAAGAGTTTAGTAAAAAACTTTTTGAGCATGGGCTCTATGTTATGGGTTTATGGTTTCCAGTTGTTCCTGAAGGTAAGGCCCGACTTCGTTTCCAAATCTCTGCAGGACATACAATAGAGCAAATCGACCAAGCTCTCTCTACTCTTTCTTTAGTCGGCAAAGAAATGGGTATTTTAAAATAAAGAGCTTTATTCCATTTGCCATAGAAAAGTTTTTATGCTAAAGTGTTTCCCATGGCAACAAGTAAATTAATGGGTGCAATAAAATTCAGTCCGGTAGATATTGAGGCTCGCGCAAAGCTCGCTTTTCAATCTGGAGACACAGTAAAAGTATGGTCTAAAATATTGGATGAAAAAGGTAAATCCCGCCTTCAGGCTTTTGAAGGTATTGTATTGGCTCGAAAACACGGTAAAGAAGCAGGTGCTACTTTCACTGTAAGACGCGTAGCCTCCGGTGTGGGTGTTGAAAGAATTTTCCCATTATATTCCCCAATGATTGATAAAGTTGAAATCACTAAGAAATCCCGTGCTCGAAGAAGTAAATTGTATTATGTTCGTACAAAAGCTGTAAAAGATGTACGAAGAAAACTCCGCTCTGCTGTAAATTCTGCAGATGCACAAGATGTAGAAGAAGAATCTACAGAAAAAACTGAAGAATAAAAATAACTAACCTAGGAAACTAGGTTTTTATTTTGAAATAACTATTATTGATATGTGCTAGAAATTATCAATAAAATGTACTATGATGAGAAAGTTGTTTATATAATAAATGCGCAGGTGGAGAAACGGTAGACTCGCCACCTTGAGGTGGTGGTGCTCGTAAGGGCGTGGAGGTTCAAATCCTCTCCTGCGCACCCAGATTAAAGTTTAGTATTTTTTATGAAAAATTTTTCCATTTCAAAAACGGAACTTGAGGAAGTACAAAATCAATTTATTTCACTTTGTGAAAACCTTGAAGAAGAGTTAAAAAAATCACCAGACTTGGTTAAAGAAGATAATAGCAACCTAAACTAACCTATGGAAAAATTATCTTTTTTTAAAAAAGGTCCTGAGTTTAAAAAAACAAACGAAGCTAGTTTGGAAGATTTTAAGAACTTTGACAATGTTATAAGTGACAAGCTTTTATTAGCTAGTAATACTATAGATTCTAAATCTAATTTTTCAAAAAACTTAAAGGATACCAAAGAGGCCATAAAGAAAGTCATTAATTTTACCATGACAAGAGTTCTACCGATATATATAGCGTATCTTAGTGCTATTAGTTTTACTCCTAAGCCTGATGGTAAATTCTCAGAAAGAGATAGAGCAAAGAAAGAAATGAAGGAAAAAGGAATAACAAGCGAACAACAAAGTGTCTATAAATTAGGCCTGAGTGAAATGTTGTATAAAGGGGTAACACCTTGGGGTTATCAAGAGTATCCAGAAAATGAGAATATAGTTGGGGATATTTTAAGTAAAGCTGAGGTAAAAAATATAGGTGCTTTGCAAAGTTTTATTCCCAATATACTAGGAAGACGTGAAGCTGGGATAGTAGATGAAGTTAGTCCTAGTGCAAATTATGATCCAAATAAAGAATCTGGAAGAGAAGATGCATGGCGTCTTATGTTAGGTATGCCACAAAAGAATAATACTTTCGGTGTATCAGATTATAGGCCTCAAAAATCAAAGGAAGACAAATATTATTTTAAGATAAATGGTTTCGAAGATGTTATTTTAAAGAATCAGTTTGAAAGAGCTAAAAAATGGTATCCCTTAGATAAGGATATTAAGGAAAGTAGAAATTTATATATTAATGTTTTGAAAATAGATCTTAATGAAGAAGATTCCACGATACAAAAGAAATTATTTGAGAAAACAAATGAAGAGTATGGCAGTCTGGAGTTGTGGTATATTATCAGGCACGAGAAACGACCCCCTACAAATTTCTTAGAATTTACAGAATTCTTAGAGAAAATAGGTGGGAAACTTCATGTTCGTAATACAGAGAAGGAGGGTTCAAAAATTATGGGTAGTTATACAATTTCAATTGGAAAAGATGAATTAGGATCCTATGTGTCGTATTATGATTCTTGGGACCTAGATAATACAATTATGGATTTAGGTAATAAGTTAGCTAAACCCTATGAGATTTATGACAGAATTTATTATAATCCTGAAAATGGAGAAATAATATCTACTTTATTAAGTAAATGATTAAAAATGAAATTTCAAATCTTCTCCCGCGCACATTTTTGGCCCATGTACATGGTTTTTTTTATTTTGAATTTAAACCTTTTAAATGCTAAAATCATCTTATGGTCTTTCCCGAGGATATTTTAATAAGAGTTATATTATTTGCCCTAGGGGCATTTGGTTTTTGGGTAGCACGACATATTTATGTTCACAAAAGGTCCGAAGAGCAACCATTGGTATGCATGGTTGGTTTTGATTGTCATGCTGTGGTGCATAGTGATTATGCGAAATTTCTCGGTATCCATGTGGAAGTTTTAGGTATGTTTTATTATGGAGCAGTTACACTTTTCTATGCATTTTTGCTTTTTTTAGCAAATACGCTTCCAATAATGTTGACTGATTTTATGATTTTACTTTCTTTTACCGCTTTTTTATTTTCTGCCTACCTTATAGGTATTCAACAATTTGTTATTAAAAAATGGTGTTCTTGGTGTTTAGTGTCAGCTTCTGTATCTACGACTATTTTCATAGTCACCATACTTTTCTATAATCTAAGCGAGATGTTCGCAGTTTTTCTTAAATAGTTTTATTTTAATGAATATATTAAAACAACCATGGGCTATAAAAACAGAGGAAGTAATTGTAGGATTACAAACTACAAATAAAGGCCTTTCTGAAGAGGAAGCTCTGGCGCGTTTAAAACAATATGGAAGTAATACTTTTCATTCTAGGGAAAAGAAAAGTGTTTTCATGATTTTCCTCAAGCAATTTTCTAGCCCACTCATTTTTTTACTCATCGGTGCTTCAGTCCTATCGCTAATTTTAGGAGAGTGGATAGACACAGGAGTTATTCTTTTTGCAGTTTTGATAAATATTTCTGTTGGTTTTTATCATGAATACAATGCTGAGAGTACTTTATCTAAACTCTCTACATATATAAAAGACCGAGCCCGAGTCATTCGGAGTGGTAAAGAAGAGGAAATAGATTCTTCGCTTTTAGTGCCTGGAGATATTATTAAAATTTCTTATGGTACACGCATACCAGCTGACGCTAGAATTTTGACTTTGAATAATTTGCGCGTAGATGAAGCTATTTTAACAGGAGAATCATTGCCAATAGAGAAAAAAGAAGAAGTAATTGAATTAACTTCAGCAATTGCTGATCAAAAAAATATCGCTCACGCAGGAACATTGGTAGTGGAAGGGTATGCAACAGCTATCGTATTTGCTACAGGGAATAATACAGAGATAGGAAAAATTGCTGGAATTGTTTCTAAAATAAATAGAACAGAGACTCCACTCCAACGCGGAGTGAGTAAACTCGCTTGGTTTATTTTTATAATAGTGATGTTTATTGTTGTGATAATTCTTGTTTTAGGAATTACTCGAGGAGAACCATTAGTGCCGATGTTGCTTCTCTCGAGTGCTGTGGCTGTGGGCGCTGTGCCCGAGGCATTGCCGATAGTATTAACGATGATTTTAGCTATCGGAGCTATGCGAATAGCTAGTAAAAAAGGAATTATCAGAAAATTAACTGCTGCTGAAACATTGGGCTCAACTACTATTATTTTAACTGACAAAACAGGCACACTTACTTTAGCTGATATGCAGTTGAAAGGACTACACACTGTTTCTTCTGTTTTATCCACAGAAAATAAAACTGGGGATAATATAAACCAACATCTTTCTTCAGAACAAAAAAAGTTACTGGAATATGCAATCTTAAATACAGATGTTTCTGTGGAAAATCCACAAGCTGAGGAGAAGAATTGGAATTTCAGAGGTAGGCCCTTTGAAGTTAATATCGTAAAATCAGCAATTTTACACCACTTACCAATTGATAATGTTATCCAAAACTCCTCTATGGTAGTTTTACCTTTTAATTCTACTAATAAATTTTCGGTTTCAGAAAATGGCGATAAATATGTTGTGATGGGTGCGCCAGATATTTTACTTAAGAAATCAAAAATTTCTAAAGAAGATTATTTGGAAGTTGAAAAGTGGATTGAAGAGACTAGCAGGGGAGGTAAAAGAATTATCGGTCTCGCGAGTTTTTCTAGAAAGGAGAGTGAAACCTTCGATATATCTAAAGTAGAGAATTTGGAATTTTTAGGAATGCTAACTTTCTACGACCCTATTAGACCTGAAGTTCCACAAGCGATAAAAAACATAGAATCTCATGGTATGAAAATGGTTTTAGTTACTGGGGACTTAGTTGGTACAGCTTTAGCTGTGTCTAAAGAATTGGGCTGGGAAGTAAATGAAGAACAAGTGATTACAGGTAATGAACTTAGAGTTTTGTCAGAAGAAGAGTTAGTAGCATTGGTACCAAAGATAAAAATATTTGCTCGAGTGACGCCCGAAGACAAGCTCCGCATTGGTAAAGCTTATCAAAGCCTAGGAGAAATAGTGGCTATGACTGGAGACGGTGTAAATGATGCTCCAGCCTTAAAGGCTATGGATATAGGCATATCATTGGGCTCAGGGTCTGATGTGGCTAAAGCAGCAGCAGACTTGGTATTGCTTGATGATAATTTTGAGACTATAAGTCTAGCCATAGATGAGGGTAGAAAAATTCTTTCTAATATTAGAAAAAGTTTTGTATATCTTATGTCTAATTCATTGGATGAAGTATTCGTGATTGGAGGGAGTTTGCTTTTAGCTTTACCTTTACCTATTACAGCACTCCAAATAATTTGGGTAAATCTTTTCACTGGCTCATTACCAGCACTCGCTTTTGCTTTTGAAGAAAATACTGACAAAGAAAAATATGTGGGTCATGATTTAGGACTTATTTTTACCAAAGAAGTTAAGATCCTTACATTTGGTATAGGCGTCTTGTCATCATTATTCTTATTTTTATTGTATTATTTCTTACTCAAAACAGGGCTTGAAATAAGTGTAGCTCGTTCTATTTTCTTTGTATGCTTCTCTTCATATATTTTAGTAATTACATTTTCCTTTAGAAGTTTACGTCGTTCAATTCTTTCCTATAATCCATTTACAAATAAAAAGTTGAATATAGCAATACTTATTTCTATATTCTTACTTTTCTTTACCATGACTGTTCCATTTATGAGAAATATTTTTGAAATTGCACCATTGCCACTTTCATGGATTCCGTTTATTTTACTATGGTTAATACTAAATATTGTACTTGTAGAAGGTGCAAAATATATGATGCATACGCATGGACACTTATTACATAAATTACCGCATTTTAATTTTTCTTTTCTAAAAAATAAATAAAGTAGCAATTATCTCTTTTTTTTGCTAAAATCCATTTTACATGGAGGCTATGGTGTAATGGTAGCACACGAGCTTGTGGAGCTCTTTGTCTGGGTTCAACTCCCAGTAGCCTCCCAAAAAATAATATAAAAAGGCGTAGCGTTTTTGGAATATATTTTTTGAGGTGGATACTGGAGGTGAAAGACGGAGGCGGTATACAAGACGAGCAAGGCGAGTGCTTGTCGCCGAGTCCGGGTCGGGACGCAAGGAGCATAGCGACTATGCGATCGTGACCAACTCCCAGTAGCCTCCCTAGAATTATATAGACTTTTTGTTGAATAAGTTTACAATATACTTATGAATAAAAATAATTTTTCATTTATGCGCTCAGGTAATAATGATAATGAAATAGTGCATAAAAAGATCATGCGCACAGTCAAAGCTAAGGCTGACTTACGCAGAACAAGAACAGAAGTTCTGGCTGACTGTATGACTCGTACTTTTGGTAGTATGTATTTTTTAATCCTCAATGTATTAGTATTTGTTTTTTGGGTATTGATAAATACAGGCGTGATAAAGGTTATTTCACCTTTTGATCCTTTTCCTTTTAATTTACTTACAACAGTGGTTTCACTAGAAGCAATAATTTTAGCTATATTTGTTTTAATATCTCAAAATCGTGCAATGAAGGTTGACGACTTGCGTGAAGAACTTGATTTGCAAGTAGGATTAATTGCAGAGAAAGAAATAACAAAGATTATGCACATGCTCACTATTTTGATGGAAAAAAATGGTATTGATATTACTAATGACCCAGAGATAAAAAAGTTGCTCAAACCTATCAGTCCAGACGATATAGAGAGAAAATTAGAAAAAGAGATTTTGTAATTTATGGGGAATATTGAAAGACCAAAATCTAAGCAACCCATACCAGAGCATGCCAAGAAAGTTTTCTCTGGTGTGCTTTTTGATGTATATCAATGGGAGCAAGAGCTTTATAATGGGACAAAAAGTACTTTTGAAAAATTAAAAAGACCGGACACTGTTGTAGTTTTTCCAGTATTAGATAATGGTGAGATATTACTTACAGAACAAGAACAACCAGGGAAAGAAGGATCTTTTATTAGTGGTGCTGGAGGCAGAGTTGATCAAGGTGAAGATATTTTAGATGCAGCTAAAAGGGAATTGTTAGAAGAAACTGGTTATGAGGCAAATGAGTTTTACCTCTGGGATGCACAACAACCAAGTTCTAAACTAGAATGGGCAGTTTATACTTTTATTGCCAAAGGAGTAAAGAAAGTAGCAGAACTAAATCCAGACGCTGGAGAAAAGATAAAGTTAAAACCGGTAAAGTTTGAAGAGTTTTTAGATATGGCAACTGAAAAAAAATTTCTTGAAAAAGAAGTAGTAGGCAAGTTATTTGAAGCCAAGTTAGACCCTAAAAAATTAGAAGAATTGAGAGAATTATTTAAGCCGAATTAAATTTATGGAAGATAAAATTTGGCAAAATGAAAACTTAATTACAACTCTTTCAAATGGGGGAGTGGTTGTCATGCCGACGGATACGATTTACGGCATAGTGGGCAAAGCAGAGAGCAGGGAAACAGTAGAGCATATTTATGAAATAAGACGAAGGTCACCAGATAAGTCTTGTATAATTTTAATTAGTGATATCAGTGAAGTTAAAAAATTCGGAGTAGAGACAACAAGTGAACAAGAAAAAGAAATTTTAAATATAGAAGATAAGCCTACTAGTTTTATTTTAGATTGTGATAAAGAAGAATTTATTTATTTACACCGCTCTCTTAAGACTTTAGCTTTCAGAATACCTAAAGAGGAAGGGTTAAAAGAACTTTTAAGACAAACTGGTCCACTTATCGCACCATCAGCCAATATTGAAGGAAGTATACCAGCAAAAAATATACAAGAAGCGAAGGAATATTTTGGTGAAGAAGTTGATATATATATAGATGGGGGAGAAATTATAAGTGAAGCTTCTAGAATAGTGAAAATAGAAAGAGATGGAAAAGTCACAATAATCCGTGTATAGTTTGAATATGCAGATATTAGAGAACTATGACTTAACTAAATTAAATACTTTTGGCATAAAAGCGGAAGCCAAGTATTTTACTGAAATAAATAAAGAGGAGGACATACCTTCTTTATTTGAAAGTGAGCAATTTAAGAACAATGAGCGTCTTTTTTTAGGTGGTGGGAGCAATGTTTTATTCACCAAAGACTTTGACGGCATTGTAATTTTAAATAAAATAAAAGGAATTGAAGTAATTAATGAAAGTAAAGAAGATGTGTGGATCAAGGCATATGGGGGAGAGATTTGGCATGATTTGGTTTCGTTTTCCGTGGGGCATGAATATTGGGGTATAGAGAACTTATCTTGGGTTCCAGGGACAGTGGGAGCGGCTCCAATGCAAAACATTGGTGCTTATGGAGCAGAATTGAAAGACACACTTGTAAGTGTGGAGGCCTATGATATTTCAAATGGAGAAAAGGTTATTTTTCAAAATAATGAATGTAAATTAGGGTATAGAGATAGTATTTTTAAAAATGTAGCTAAGGGTAAGTATTTTATTTCAGCTATCGTTTTAAAACTTTCAAAAGTAGAAAAAAAGAATATTACTTATAGAGCTTTAAAAGATTATTTTGAGAAAAATAATATTAACCCTGAGACCATAAAAGATATTAGTGATGCTGTAATTGAAATAAGGAAAAGTAAATTACCAGACCCAAAAATAATAGGTAATGCAGGAAGCTTTTTTAAAAATGTCTTTGTGGAGAAAAAAGAGTTAGATATTCTTTTAGAAAAATACCCAGAGCTTCCGTATTTTGAAGAAGAAAATGTTTTTAAGATTCCAGCTGGATGGCTGATAGAAGAGTGTGGCCCCGCTAGAAGCACGATAAGTTGGAAGGGGTACAGAGTTGGTAATGTCGGCGTGCATGACAAACAAGCACTGGTTTTAGTGAATCACGGTGGAGCCACAGGTGAGGAAATAAAAGACTTGGCCCTACAAATAATAGACTCAGTTAAACAAAAATTCGGTTTAATTCTCAACCCAGAAGTAAATTTTGTCTAGTTTGTCTTTTAGCTTAAAAGTGTATAATTAGGGTATTATTGGTCAATATTATTAAGTAACAAAAATTAGCAGCGTTTTAGTTGACGATTACGCTGTATGATTTCGTAAAATCAAAAATATATGTTAGATACACAAATGGGAGATAAAGAGAAAAAGAATGTTTATCAGGCAGTGGGCCTGTTTTTATTAATTTTGAGTGTCTTCTTTTTAATAAAAATTGTTCATGAATTTAAGGGTGAACGAAATTTTAAGGGTGGAGATATGAGCATTATTACAATTACTGGTCACGGTGAAGTCCAAGCTGTACCTGATATTGCAAATGTTTATTTTTCAATTACCAAAGAAGCAAAAACTGCTAAAGAAGCTCAAGACGCCGTGGCAAAAATTGAAGCTGACGCATTGTCTTCTTTGAAAGAAAATAAAGTTGAACTTAAAGATATTAAAACAGAAAATGCATCTTTTAATCCTAAATACGAATGGCAATCAGAAACAGGTACAAGACTTCCATGTAATGAGTGGGGTGGATGTAACTACGGTAAAAGTGTCATCATTGGCTATGAAGCGACAGAAAGTATTACTGTGAAAGTTCGAGATACAGACACCGCAGGAAAGATAATGCAAGATTTAGGCACTGTTGGTGTTAGTAGCTTAAGTGGACCTAGTTTCTCTATTGATGATGAAGAAGGATTAAAAATGGACGCGAGAAAACAAGCTATCGATAATGCTAAAGATAAAGCACAATCTTTAGCGAAAGACTTAGGAGTAAAGCTTGGTAAAATCACAAGTTATGTTGAAGGTGGGTCATACTATCCGATGTATGCGAAGATGGAATCAATGAATGGAGCAGGGGATGCTGTCAGTGCCCCAGCGGAGCTTCCAAAGGGTGAGAATACTATATCTTCCGATGTAACTATAACTTACGAAATCCGTTAAGTTGTAAATAAGTAAATATCTTAAAAAGATAGTATAATAGAATTATGCGAGCAAAAAGTTTCTATACTTTATATGTTGCAGTATTCTTTATACTATCTTTTTTTGTTTTCAATTTTGTAAATGCTGAAAATCCAGGTTACATAGATACGTCTAATGACGATAATCAGGCAAAGGTTTGCCATAATGTAGCTTGTGATGATTTTGGTATTATAAATTTTGAACTAAACATTGAAGATACTATTGTTGTTGATAGTAGTACTGGTATATCAGGAAATGTTTGGGGTGATGAATTGGGTTGGATAAATTTTAATCCTACAGGATCTGGGGTAACTTTCGCAGATTCTACTACTGGAGTTTTGACAGGCTATGCATGGAGTCAAGTGTCTGGTTGGATAAATTTTGCACCTACAGGACAAAGTGTGACTATTGATCCTGATACTGGTGAATTTGAGGGCTTTGCATGGAGTGGGGGAGCTTATGGAGGATGGATAAAATTTGATTGCTCTGACCCTTCAACTTGTGTGCGTACTACTTGGAGAGCTGAGAGTGGGACTATTAAAACAGGAAGTGGTCCTGGAGATCCTTCTTGTGATTATCCATTTTCTTTGATTGACGGAGAATGTGCATGTGAGCCACCATTGGTAGAGATAGGTGGTTGGTGTGCTTATGTGGATACCTTTCCAGATGTCTGTCCGAATATTCCGTATCTTCAAGTTGTTATTCCTTCAGGAATGCACTTAAATAGTAGTGGTCAGTGTGTTAGTGATACTACAACCTGTGTTGGACCTGGATGTACAACTAGTGGCGGAGATGGTGACCCTGTAGATCCAACGGATCCCGTAGATCCTGTGGATCCCATAGATCCCACCGACCCCATAGATCCAACTGATCCTATTGATCCCACGGACCCTATTGATGATACGAATACAGATAGTTCAGGTGGAGACGACGAAGAAGGTTTCATACCAGAGATAATAAATGTTATTGAATTTGAGATTTTAGACTTAGTAAATAGACTTACTAATTTTATAAAATCACCTAATGGTGATTTAGCAACAAAGGCTATTTCTACACTTGGTTTGATTTCTGGTATAGTTGCTACACTTTCTGGAATTTTTAGCTTCACAGACATAGGGTTAAACTTACTTAGACTTTGGTCTTTCTTTTTATATGGTATGGGTTTCAAAAAAAGAAATCGTCCATGGGGAGTTGTTTACGATAGTGTTACAAAACAACCCCTTGATCCTGCATATGTGGTTTTAAATGACATGCAAGGCAATGAAATCGCAAGTTCTATAACTGATTTAGACGGTCGTTATGGATTTTTAGTGTCTCCTGGGATTTATCGTATAGTTGCAAGTAAGACAAATTATACTTATCCTTCAGTTAAACTTGCTGGAAAAACATACGATGAACTTTATAATGATTTATATTTTGGAGAACAAATTGAAATAAAAGAAGAGGGTGAAATTATTGCAAAAAATATTCCACTTGATCAGATTAACTTTGATTGGAATGAATTTGCCAAGAAAGAACAAAAAAGAATGAAGTTTTACCATACTCGGGATGTCCTATTGGCTAGATTTTCTGATTTTATGTTTTTAATTGGTTTTTTAGTTTCCATAGTTATATTGTTTATAGCACCTAAACCTTACAATGTCATAATCTTTTCTTTATACATAATTCTTCTTTTAATAAGACGCACTACAGTAAAAAGAAATAGAAAAGGCCGTGTAGTTTACAAAGCTGACAATACTCCACTTTCTTATGGAATTTTACGTGTTAAGTCTATGGCTAGTGGTCAGGAAGTTGCTCATAGGGTATTGGACAAAACAGGGGGTTATTACTGTCTTGTGCCAAATGGTATTTATAATGCCAACATAGAGAAGAAAAATGATGATGGTACATATCAACGTATCTTTACATCTGATAACTTTGAAATAAAGAATGGTATCCTTAAAAAGGACTTTAAAATTTGACTATAAGAGTAAAAAAGAGTATTATAAAAGAGCCCTGAAACAGGGGCTTTTTAATAAGGTTTAAATATAATTTTTTATGTCAAAAATCACTGAATATTTAAAAGAAACAAAAACAGAGTTGAAACATGTTATTTGGCCTTCACGCCAACAGACAATGTTTTTTACTCTTATTGTTATTGTGCTTTCCATCGTTACCGCTTATTTCTTAGGGCTTTTTGATTTTATCTTCTCAAGAGGATTAGAAAAGGTAATTTCTCTTTAATTTTTTATGTCAAAACAAGAAACACAAGGAATTAGAAATTGGTACGCTATTCATACTTATGCTGGGTATGAAAATGTTGTCCTTCGTAATTTAAAACAAAGAATAGATTCTCTTGGTATGAATGACAAGATTTTTAATGTTGTTGTTCCTGTTGAGAAAAAAATAAAAATAAAAGCAGGGAAGAGAGTAGAAGTAGAAGAAAAAATTTATCCTGGTTACGTACTAGTAGACATGATAGTTACAGATGATTCTTGGTATGTTGTTCGTAATACTCCTCGTGTTACAGGATTCGTTGGGGCAGGAGTAAATCCAGTTCCACTAAAAAAAGAAGAAGTAGATTTCTTATTTAAGAAAATGGATACAAATGTAGCAAAACACAATATTGATCTTGCTATAAATGAGTCTGTGCGTATCGTTGATGGTCCGTTTAAAGATTTAGAAGGTAAGGTAAATTCAGTTGACTCTGAGAGAGGTAAGGTAAAAGTCTTGGTTTCAATGTTCGGTCGTGAAACTCCAGTCGAATTAGACTTCTTGCAAGTTAAGAAGATTTAAGTTAATGTATATACTCGTATGGCAAAGAAAATAACAAAGAAAATTAAATTACAAATTATGGCGGCAAAGGCTACTCCTGCGCCTCCTTTAGGTCCTGCGCTCGGACAAGCTGGTATAAACATTGGAGACTTCGTAACTAAGTTTAATGCTGCAACCCAAAAGATGGCAGGGGACAAGGTCGGTGTATCTATCACAGTATATGAAGACCGAACTTATGATTTCGTGGTTAAAACTCCTCCAGCAACAGGACTTATATTAAAAGCAGCTGGTATTGAGAAAGGTTCAGGTAAAAATGCATCAACAAAGGTAGGAAAAATCACTCGTGCTCAAGCTCTTGAAATTGCAAACAAAAAAGCCGGAGACTTAAATGCAAAAGATGATGAAGGTAAAATAGCTATCATTGCTGGCTCTGCTCGTTCTATGGGGATTGAAGTGAAATAATTCACTGAATAATTTCGTAAAATCAATGCAAACACTAAGTGAAAAGGATTATAGAAAGATTCTCATTTGTTTAACTATTTATATTACCTCTCTTTTTGCTGCAAATACATTAGGTATCAAGTTGATGCCTTTTTTATTTGGAACGCATCTCTCTGTGGCAGTCTTCTGTTTTCCAATTGTTTTTATAATGACAGATATAATTGGAGAAGTTTACGGAAAGAAAATGGCGAAGAATTTTATATTGGCTGGAGTTATTTCTATAATTCTATTTCTTTTATATTCTTTAATTTCTTCTATTACTCCGTGGTCAACAGACGGTATGTGGGCTAAAGATTCTTGGGATACAATCTTTGGTCTTTCAGCTAGATTTTCTATTGCTTCCGTTGTGGCATATGCTATAGCTGAATATCAAGATGTCATTTCTTTCTTTTTCTTTAGAAAACACACGGGAGAAAAAAAGTTCTGGTTGCGCTCAAACTTATCAAATATCTGGTCTCAATTTTTAGATACAACTATTTGGACCCTCATTGCTTTTGTAGGTGTTTACTCATTGCCTACAATAATAGCGATTATCATCCCTTGGTGGATTTTTAAAGTTCTTATGGGCTTTGCGTATACTCCATTTTCTTATTTAGGTATTTATTTATTGAAAGGTAAGGATACCAATGCAAATACAATCAATCAAAACTAAAGTATTTAATGAGCAGGAAGATTTAACTTCTTTTATCTTAAAATATATAAAAAAACTTCCCGAAAAGTCCGTTTTAGTTATTACCTCAAAAATTGTCGCTTTATCTGAGGGTAGAGTCGTTTTATATAAAAATGAAAAGCAGAAAGGTGAACTTATAAAACAAGAAAGTTCTTTTGCTTTAAAGACTAAACTCACTTGGCTTACTATTAAAGACGGCATGGTTATGGCGTCCGCAGGAATAGATGAGTCTAATGCTAAAGGGAAACTCATCCTTTTACCTAAAGATAGTTTTAAAAGTGCAGATAAAATCCGAAAAGAATTAAAAAAGAAATTTAAAGTAAAACATTTAGGTGTATTAATTACTGATAGCCGGATTTTTCCTCTTCGCGCAGGTATTGTCGGTGTATCATTGGGCTATGCGGGTTTTAAAGGTGTAAGGAATTATATCGGCAAAAAAGACATTTTTAAAAGAGTTTTAAAGATGTCTAGGACTGATATTGCGGACAGTTTAGCTACATCTGCAGTGCTTTGTATGGGGGAAGGGAACGAACAACAACCCCTAGCTCTTATTACAAATGCACCCGTAGAATTCACTGAAAAAATAAATAAAAAAGAATTGTTGGTAGACCCTAAAGAAGACTTGTATCTGCCTCTTTTTGAGAGTATATTAAAGAAGTGAAAAAGGTTGTTAAAAAAGTTATAAAATCTAAACGACCATCTTGGGATGAGTATTTTTTACAAATGGCTGAACTTGTCGGTTCTCGTGGAACATGTGATAGAGGGCACGCAGGAACTGTAATTGTTAAAGATAAAAGATTACTTGCAACAGGTTATGCTGGTTCTCCTATTGGGCTTCCACATTGTGATGATGTGGGCCATGAGATGCACACAGTTACCAATGATGATGGAACTAGCTCACAGCACTGTATTCGTACTACTCATTCGGAAACAAATGCCATCGCCAATGCCGCACGCTTTGGTATAGCGATTGATGGAGCTACAATGTATTCTAAATTTGTGTCTTGCTATGCATGTGCGAAGGTGGTTATTAATGCAGGAATTAAGAGATTTGTGGCAATTCGAGATTATCACGCAAGTGCCAGGACAAAAGAAATTTTTAAAAAATCTGGAGTAAAGTTAGAAATTATAAAAAAAGAAGTAGAAATGTATTCAAGACAGTAAATAATTTATGATTGACTTAAAACAACTTCAAAAAGAAGTAATGCAGAATAAAATAGAAAAGGGATTTAATACAAAGAATGTTGCCTTGGAATTTTGTCGTGCACACGAAGAACTCTCAGAAGCTTTTTCTAAGCACAATAAAAATCAGGAAGGAGTAGCTGAAGAATTCGCAGATGTGATGATATTTATACTAGGTATGTGTGAATCTATGGGTTTTGATTTGGAAAAAGAATTAGTACGAAAAATTGAAATCAATAAAAATAGAAAATATAAAGTAAGTAAATCTCCAGAAGGGGAAGATGTCTTTATTCGTATTAAAACAGACGAAGATCCCTAAAATTAGATAAATTTCTCATAGACAGAGAAAGTATAATTGTGAGGATTTTTCTCATCCATTTTGTGTTCTTGAAGAGATATTTCGTTCCATGCTATTGGAATTATTTCTGGGAAAAATGTCGTCGCTTCTTTATCGCTCGCATCTATGTGGGTTATATATAATTTATCAGCATAATCCATTGCTTGTTTATATATTTCTCCGCCACCAATTACAAATACTTCGGCATCTTCTTTTTTAAAGAGAGAAATAGCATCTTCTAGTGAATTCACTATTTCTATACCTTGTTTTTCATAAGAAGTATCTCTAGTGACGATTACATTTCTTCTGTTTGGTAAGGGACCATTTGGCAAGGATTCAAAGGTTTTACGGCCCATGATTACAGAGTGTCCGCGAGTTGTTTCTCGGAAATATTTCATATCCTCAGGCATATGCCATAGAAGGTCATTACCTTTTCCAAGTTCATTATTTTTGCCAATAGCTGCGATGATTGAAAGTATCATAAAATTATACTGCTATAGGGGCTTTAATGCTTTCGTGTGGGTTATAATCAATTAATTCAAAATCATCTATCGTGAAATCTTCTAAATTTTTTTTATCAGGACTTATTTTCATTTTAGGCATTGGGCGAATATCATTTTTGCGAGAGATTTGAAGATTTGCTTGTTCTAAGTGATTTGAATACAAATGTGTGTCTCCACCAGTCCAGACAAATTCACCCATCTTAAGTCCACAAATTTGAGCGATAATCATTGTAAATAGTGCGTATGAAGCAATATTGAAGGGGACACCTAGGAATGTATCACAAGAGCGTTGGTAAAGCTGACAGGAGAGCTTACCTTCGGCTACATAGAATTGGAAGAAACAATGACATGGAGGAAGTCCAGCTTTTGCCATCTCATCTATATCAGCGACATTCCAAGCTGAAACAATAAGTCGGCGAGAGTCCGGTGTGTTTTTTATTTGCTCTATCACATTTTGCAATTGGTCTATGTGTTTACCATTTGGTGCTGGCCAATTTCTCCACTGATAACCATAAATTGGCCCTAAATTTCCATATTCTTTTGCGAAACTTTCATCTGTTTTTATTTTTTCAATAAATTCTTTTATACCGGTATTCCATTCTTCACTACCAGTCTTTGGAACTGTAATATTATTTTTTATTAAATATGCTTTATATGGCCATTCATCCCAGATATGAACATTATTGTCAGCCAAATATTTTAAATTTGTATCTCCTCGCATGAACCACAAGAGTTCGTGGATTATGGATTTGATTGGAACCTTCTTGGTTGTAAGGAGAGGGAAGCCGTCATTTAAGTTGAATCTCATTTGATAACCTAAAACACTTTTTGTGCCTGTGCCTGTGCGGTCAGTTTTCTCTACGCCATTTTTTATGATGTGTTCTAGGAGTTCTATATATGATTCGTCTACATGTTTACCTTGCATATAAGTAGTATAACTTTTATTTATGTATTAACAAAAATTGACAAAACAAAATTTAAATGCTACTCTTTAAACATCATTCTCACCTATTATTTAACGAGAACTGACGTCCCCGCCATGGGCGGGGCAAGTGGTGGAAATCAATTATGACTATTGTGTCGTGCTATTGGTTACCATGACACAAAGAAATATATGATGAAAACACGCAGTTTTGCGCGACCAGCTTCGGCCGGCACACGTGCACCTTCTCGCTATGCAGGAAGTAAAACAACTAGCCATCCCAAACCTAGTTTTGGCGGTGGTAATTTTAAAAGAAGTAATTTTAGATCTTCTAAAGGTAGAAGTGGTGGTTCTAAAAAAGGACGAGGAGATAGAATAGATGTTTCTCGTTTTATTAGAAAAGGGGAAATAGTAGAAGAAAAGCCTTATGTAGCGAAACATACTTTTTCTGATTTTCCTTTTAATCCTCAATTACATAAAAATATTGCACGAGCTGGATACATTCATCCGCGTCCAATTCAAGACCAATCTATCCCTACTATGTTAGAAGGTAGAGATGTTTTCGGTATGGCAAATACAGGGACAGGGAAGACCGCTGCCTTTTTACTTCCATTGATTGAAAAAATCGCAAAGACAAAAGGTTTAAGTAAAAGAGAAACAGTTTTAATAATGGCGCCTACTCGCGAGCTTGCAATACAAATCGAAGAAGAATTTAAAACCCTAGCTTTTGGCTTCGGCATGTTTTCTGTATCATGCGTTGGGGGGTTACCGATAAGTAAACAAATCAGAGAAATACAAATGGGAGTTTCATTTGTGATTGGGACACCAGGGCGACTGCGTGACTTGATAGAGAAAAAAGTTTTAGACTTATCTACTTGCCACTCTGTAGTACTAGATGAAGCAGACCGTATGTTAGACATGGGCTTCCGAGATGACATGCTTTTCATAATCGGCAAGACTGCTAAAGAAAAACAAACATTGTTTTTCTCAGCGACACTTTCACCAGAAATTAAAAAATTAACTTCTGAGTATTTGAAAGATCCAGCGTTTATCTCTGTTGTTTCAGGAGAGACAGCAAAAAGTATTGACCAAGATGTTATTCGTTATAAAGGCAATGACGAAAGACTTGAGAAACTCCACGAAGTTTTAAAGAAAGATGGTTCTGACAAAGTTTTAATCTTCCGTGAGATGAAACACAGTGTGGACACATTAGCCAAAGAACTTTCCCATGCTGGTTTTAAAGTAGGAGGTATTCATGGAGATAAAAGAAGCCGAGAACGTATTCGCATCCTAGACTCTTTTAAGCAAGACAAGATAAATATTTTAATTGCGACTGATGTCGCAGCTCGCGGGCTAGATATACCCGATGTGACTCATGTTATAAACTTTGATGTGCCTCAGACATACGATACATACGTGCACCGCATAGGCCGAACCGGCCGTGCTGGTAAAAAGGGAACAGCACTTACTTTTGTCCCGCAATAAAAATATAAATAAAAAAACCACTCGATCGAGTGGTTTTTTTATTTTGCCTTTATTAGTCCAGCTTTAAGGAGGGTAGCGTAAGCGCCGTTTTTCTTTATAGTTTTCATTCCACGAGAGGAAACTTCAATATTTACAGATTTACCAAGTTCAGCAACAAAGACCTTCTTCTTTTGAAGATTTGGGTATTTGCGAGCCTTACCAGTAGGGTTGAATTTAGTCGCACGAGTACGGTTTGAGTATCCGCCCCCAACGATTGAACCCTTTTTTGTTATTGCACATGTTTTCATATCAGTTTTCAAATGCTATCATAGAATTTGTATGAACGCAATAGATGTCATTTTTTATATAGCTATTCTTATCATGTCTGTGGTTATTCATGAAGTCTCTCACGGCTTTATGGCACTTCGCTACGGAGACAAGACTGCGCTCTTTGCAGGGAGACTTACTTTAAATCCATTCAAACATTTAGACCCCTTTGGTTCAGTTATTTTACCAGCATTACTTTACATCACTACTGGTTTTGCTTTCGGTTGGGCTAGACCTGTGCCTTACAATCAAGATAACCTAAGCGATAGAAAGTGGCGGACATTTTTTTGTGGCTTCGGCTGGAGTAATGGCAAATTTTTTCATTGCAATTGTTTTTGGTTTAATTTTACGATTCGCTCCACTCGTCGGAGCTCCAGCAGGAATTTATTTTATACTATCAACAATAGTTCTCATAAACTTAGCCTTAGGTATATTTAATTTAGTACCGATACCACCACTTGATGGTTCAAAAATCCTTTTTTCTCTTTTGCCTTGGCGATACCATTCGTATTTAGAAATATTAGAGCAATATTCTTTGATTTTACTCTTAGTTTTCATTTTTTTCTTTTCAGACATTTTATATCCAGTTTTAGCTTTTCTTTTTAACCTTTTAACAGGCTTTCATTTGTAGGCCGTAAAACATTTGCATTTTTCTCCAAGTTGTAGTATCTTTGTATTTGAGTCTTCGGACTCTTTTATTTTAACAAATGAGGAGCGCATATAACATTTATGTTCATATTGCGTCCGAGTGATGTTAAAACAAGGTTTCCTTATTTTAGACAAATAGAGCATATGCCAACAATAAATCAATTAGTTAAAAAAAGCAGAGTAAAAATGACCCGAAAAAGTAAGACGGTGGCACTTGCTCGTGGATTTAATATCCTAAAGAACCGCCCTGTATTTTACCCAGCTCCATTTAAAAGAGGAGTTTGTACAAAAGTTTCAACAACTACACCAAAGAAGCCTAACTCAGCGCTTCGTAAAATTGCCAGAGTTCGTCTTACAAATGGAATGGAAGTAACTGCTTATATTCCAGGAGAAGGACATAATTTACAAGAACACTCAGTGGTTATGCTACGCGGTGGCCGTGTGAAAGACTTGATTGGAGTTCGATATCACATTGTTCGTGGAGTACTTGATACTCAAGGAGTTGAAAAGAGACGACAAGGACGATCTTTATACGGTAATAAGAAGCCAAGAGCTGACGGCAAGAAATAGTTCGACAGACTCACTATAAATAATAAAAATATATGCGAAGAAAAGTAAAAAATCGAAATATCGTAGCCCCTGACTTCATGTATAATTCACAGAAGTTAGAAAAGTTTATCAACTACATCATGTGGTCTGGTAAAAAGGAAACTTCACGAAAAGTGATGTATCAGGCTTTTGAAATAATCAAAGAGAAAACTGGTAATTCAAATCCTCTTGAGATTTTTGATTTAGCAATGAAAAACGCTGGTCCTCTTACTGAAGTTCGTTCAAAGAGAATCGGAGGTGCAAACTACCAAGTTCCTAGAGAAGTTCGCCCAGAGAGAAGACTAATGCTTGCTATGCGATGGATTCGTGATGCTGCTCGTGCTAAGAAAGGCCAACCAATGCATATCAAACTTGCTGAAGAATTAATACTAGCTTCAAAGAATGAAGGCTCTGCAATTAAGAAGAGAGATGATACTCACAAGATGGCAGAAGCAAACAAAGCCTTCGCTCACTTCGCTTGGTAATATAATTTTAAATAAATTTTCAAAAATCTCCCGAGAAGGCCTGCCCGCCTCTGGCGGGGGATTTTTGTTTTATTGTTGACTTTTTGTCATATAA
>JAUPWJ010000060.1 GCA_030916575.1 Patescibacteria group bacterium
ATATTTCATTTTCAGAAAGTATTTTTGGTGTAAATAGAAAAATTTTACTTACCAAAACATCAAGCTGTGATACTTGTAAAGGTAATGGTGCAAAAGCCGGAACAAAGATGGAAACATGTAAAACTTGCAATGGGCAAGGACAAATTCGTGAAGTAAGAAGAACAATACTAGGCTCAATTGAAAGTAAGAAGACTTGTGAGACTTGTCTAGGCTCTGGAGAAGTGCCAAAAGAAAAATGTGAAAAATGTCATGGTAAAGGAGTATTAAGAAAAGAAGAAGAAATCTCTTTGGCAATTCCAGCAGGAATACGAAATGGTGAAATGGTGCGAATGTCAGGCATGGGGGAGGCCGTAGCGAAAGGAACTTCTGGAGATTTGTATATAAAAATAAATGTAGCACCACATGCAGTCTTCAAGCGAGATGGCCATGACTTGGTCATGAATTTAAATTTGAAACTCTCTGATGCCTTGCTCGGTATTGAATACCCGATAGAGACACTAGACGGAAAAATAAAAGTAAAAATTCCAGAAGGAGTTTCTGTAAATGAAATTCTTCGAGTGAAAGACAAGGGCGTACCAGTGGGCAAGGGAAAAAGAGGTGACCTTTTAATAAAACTAAACATAAAAATGCCAGCAAAAATTTCTCGTAAATCTCGTGAACTAATAGAAGAACTCAAAAAAGAGGGAATATAGTGTATAATTTAAAATATGAAAAATGAATTTGTTACAATTGCGACGATACAAAGTAGTGTGTCGCCCGATATACAATCAAATATACAAAAGACTGCAAAATTAGTAGAAAATGCAGCTAAAAAGGGTGCGCAGATTATTTGCTTGCAAGAGCTTTACAGCACTCCTTATTTTCCTCAATATCAAAAAGTTAACAAAGATAAATTTACAGAAACTATTCCAGGGACTTCTTCGGAAGTGTTTAAAGAAATCGCGAAAAAATATGGTGTGGTTATTATTGTTCCAATTTACGAAAAAGAAATTAAAAATGGAAAAACTGAATATCATAATTCTGCAGTGGTTATAGATGAAAAGGGGAAATTACTTCCGACTTATAGAAAAATACATATTCCGCAAGATCCGCTTTTTTATGAAAAAAATTATTTTAAACAAAGTAATAGTGGTTATAAAATATATAAAACAAAATTTGGTAATTTTGCTGTCCTTATTTGTTATGATCAATGGTTCCCTGAAGCAGCACGTTCTGTGACACTTGCTGGAGCAGATTTGGTTTTTTATCCCACTGCTATAGGCAATATTTTAGGAGTCAAAGAAAAAGAAGGTGATTGGCATGATGCATGGGAGACAGTGATGCGTGGACATGCCATAGCAAACAATATTTATGTTGTGGCTGTAAATAGGGTAGGCATAGAAGATAAATTAAAATTCTGGGGTCAGTCTTTTATATGTGATGCTTTCGGTAAAGTTATCAATAGAGCAAGTAAAGATAAAGATCAAATTTTAATATCAAAAGTTGATTTAAGTGCTAATAAGTCTATTCGAGAAGAATGGGGTTTTATGAGAAATCGTCGCACAGATACATATAATTCTATAGCAAAGAAAAAGTAAGATGAATATTGTCATAGAATCAAATATTCTAAAGATGCCCGCTGAATGGGAGAAACACAAAGCCACATGGCTTTCTTGGCCTAATGATGACGACTTTTTTAAAGAAAAAATTGGGAATATAGAAAAAATATACGTTGAAATTATTTTACATTTACATCAAGGTGAATATGTAAATATTGTAGTTTTAAATCAAGATGTAGAAAATAGGGTAAAAAAAATGTTAGAAGAAAAAGGAGTGGATTTATCTCAAGTTGTATTTTTTCAAACAGATTATGTGGATGTATGGATGCGTGACTATAGCCCTACTTTTGTAAAAAAAGAAGGAGAAGTTGTTTGGATAAAGTGGATATATGATGGTTATAATAAAAAATTCCTAGAACTCTTGAAAGATGGGGAGGTTTTTAATGATTTAAATAAAGTTTTAAATTCTAAAGTTACTCATATGGATTATGTCATGGAGTCTGGTGCTTTTGAAGTAAATGGAGTTGGAACTTTGATGACCACAATGCAATGTTTATTAGAAAATAGAAATAAAGGTAAAACAAGAGCTGAGTATGAAAGATTATTTTCTGAGAATTTAGGGGTGAACAATTTTATTTGGTTAAATAAAGGTCTTTTCAATGATCATACAGATGGACACATAGACGAAGTAGCTCGTTTTGTAAGTCCAAATAAAATATTATGTGCTTATGAAGAAAATGAACAAGATGAAAACTTTGAAATTCTAAAAGAAAATTTTGAAATCCTAGAGAATTCTTTAGATCAAAATGGTAATAAATTTGAAGTTGTAAAATTACCAATGCCTCATATGTTTTATGATGATGGTGAGAAAGCCCCTGTGTCATATGCTAACTTTTATATTGGAAATAATGTTGTGTTGGCTACAGTTTTTGGAGATCCTAATGATGATAAAGCAGTAGAAATAATACAAGAATGTTTCCCAGATAGGAAGGTAGTGCCGATTAATTGCCGAGAATTAATTTATGGTGGAGGAGCGATACATTGCATAACAGCTCAAGAACCACTAGAATAAACAAATGTTTTATAAACACAATGACAATTACACAGTAGAGAGCGTGACAAATGGGCATCCAGATAAAATTTGTGATCAAATCTCAGATGCTATTTTAGATGCTTGTCTTACACAAGACCCAAAAAGTCGGGTGGCTGTGGAAGTATTTGGTGGACATGGAAAATTAACTATTGGTGGAGAAGTGACTAGTAATGCTGTCGTGGACTATGAAAAAATCGCACGAGAAATTTATAAAGAAATTGGCTATACTGATGATTTGAAAATTGATGTGCATATTGTAACTCAATCAGGAGATATAGCCCAAGGAGTGGATACTGGAGGAGCAGGAGATCAAGGGATAATGTATGGCTATGCGACAGATGAAACAAAAGAATTTTTACCAAAAGGAGTGGTGCTCGCTCATGCCCTTGCCAAGAGTCTAGAAGAGAAAAGAAAAAGTGGGGAGATAGTATGGCTACGTCCTGATGGTAAAACTCAAGTCACATATCAAAATGGAAAATTAAAAACAGTCTTGGTAAGTACTCAACATGAGGAAGTTATATCTCAAGAAGAAATTAAAAAAGAAGTTACTGAAAAAATAATTTTTCCATTACTCTCCGACGAAGAAAAAAATAATGTAGAGATTTTAGTAAATCCGACAGGGAAATTTGTCCAAGGAGGTTTTGAAGCAGACACTGGACTTACAGGTAGAAAAATAATGGTAGATACTTACGGTGGACTTATTCCTCATGGAGGAGGATGTTTCTCTGGTAAAGATGCGACAAAAGTAGACCGCTCTGGAGCTTATATGGCACGCTACGTGGCGAAAAGCCTTGTGGCGGGAGGATATGCTAAAGAAGCTTTAGTGTCTGTGGCATACGCTATAGGCTTAAGTGAGCCCCTCATGATAGAGGCTATAAATGAAAAGGGTGAAGATTTGGCTGAAATTGTGCGAGCGAATTTCGATTTTAAACCAAAAGCTATAATTGAAAAGTTAGATTTACAGAAACCAATATTTGCACAAACTGCAAAATATGGACACTTCGGAAAAGAAAATTTACCATGGGAAAAAATCCAAACAATAAAAAAATAAATACCAAACTTTTACATGAAGTAAGAGCTCCTAAAAATAAAAAAGAATTACAAAATATAATTCGTGCGCAAAGAATAGCTGAGAAAGTACTTGCTGATGTTTTAAAATTTTTAAAAACTGGGAAAACAGAGCTGGAAGTTCAGAATTTTATTAAAAAATCTTTTATTAAATACAAAGCTCCTGTTTTGTCCTTTTCACCAATCGTAGCTTTCGGGAAAGGGTCTGCAGATATTCATCATGAGCCCGGAAATGTAAAATTAAAAAAAGGTGACATCATAATGCTAGACTTCGGCACAACTTACAATCACTATTGTTCAGATATGACTAGGACATTTTTCTTTGGCGAGCCGTCAGCGAAACAGAAAAAAGTTTATATAGATGTTTTACGTGCTACAGAGCTCGCTATGGCTAAAATTGCTAAAGGTGAGAAGAGGGCATGGATTATAGATAAAACTGCACGAGACTTTCTAGCAAAAAAATACAAGAATAACTTTAAGCACGGACTTGGGCATGGAGTGGGCACTGTCATCCATGAATGGCCTAATTTTAAGCCTAAAAGCACGGATATACTGCCAGTGGGCACTGTGATGACTATTGAGCCTGGAATCTATTTAAAGGGCTTTGGAGGGGTCAGGATTGAAGATATGATACTAATAACTGCGACTGGATATAAGAATTTAACTCAAGTTCCTAAAGACCTAAAAAGTGCTATTTTGAATCTCTAAAAATTTTTGCAAAAAATTTTGATTTATCCACAGTTTTTTGACTTTTTTATTTTTATCCTTTAAAATAAAGGTATGTTAAAAATAACTTTTTGCAAAAAAATATGAAAGTCGCGGTACTAACTGGAGGCCCGTCTCTTGAACGAGGAATATCATTAAATTCTGCACGAAGTGTGTTGGATCATTTAGAATCGAGAGATATTGAAATATTACCCATTTATTTTGATTACAAGAAAAGAGCATATAAAATCTCAAGAGCTGACTTGTATTCAAACAACCCTTCAGATTTTGATTTTAAGTTAAATAAAAAATCCACCCCACTTTCTGAAAGTTCTCTGATTGAACTCTTGAAATCAGTAGATATCGTTATGCCAGCCATGCATGGACCATTTGGAGAAGATGGAGAAATTCAATTATTTCTAGAAAAGAACAATATTCCTTTTGTGGGCTCTAGTAGTAATACCTGTAAAAAGGCTTTTGATAAATATGAAGCCAATAAAGCAATTAGAGAAAATGGTTTTTTTACATTACCATCTGCACTTTTAAAAATATATTCCAAAGATAATAACAAAATTATTGAAGAATTTTTCAAAAATAATAAGTTAAAAAAAGCTATTATCAAACCAGCAACAGGTGGCTCTAGTATCGGAGTATTTGTGGTTAAAAATGCCAAAGAAGCGAAAGAGAAAGCAGAAGTTATTTTTTCTAAAAGAATGGATACGCGTGTAGTCTTAGAACCCTTTGCAGAAGGTAAAGAGTTTACCGTGATAATTTTGCAAAATAAATTTGGTTTTCCAGTAGCGGTGATGCCGACAGAAATAGAGATGACTTTACACGAAGGAAGGATTTTTGATTTTCGTAAAAAATATCTTCCGACTAACCAAGTAAAATATCATTGCCCACCAAGATTTTCTTTAGAAACGATACAAAAAATTCGTGCTCAAGGAGCTCAAATCTTTTCTTTTTTTAAGATGAATGATTTTGCGCGTTTTGATGGTTGGGTATTGCCCAACGGAGATGTGTGGTTTTCAGATTTTAATACTATATCTGGTATGGAGCAAAACAGTTTTCTTTTTCAACAAGCATCGCGTCTCGGTATGAGCCATAGCGACCTTTTGCATTATGTGGTTAAAAATTCTTGCAGAAGACAAAAAATAAATTTCCCTGAAATTTTAAAAGAAAAAAATGATGCTCAAAAAAAGCCAATTTCTGTTATTTTCGGTGGAGGTACTTCAGAGCGACAAGTATCTTTAATGAGTGGTACTAATGTTTGGTTGAAGCTTCGTAAGTCTTCAATTTACAAGCCAAAGCCATACCTATTAGACTTTGAAGGTAATGTTTGGCAACTACCTTATTATCTTATTTTAAATCACACAGTAGAAGAAATAATAAATAATGCAAATAATGCGAAAAAGGATAATACAAAAATAGAGTCTCTTATGAGAATTGTTCAAAATGAAATAATGCTATCACCCGAAGAAGCCACCGAGCCAGCTTTTTTACCAAGTAAAATGTCTTTTAATGAATTTGTAAAAAGTAGTAAATTTGTATTTTTAGGATTACATGGAGGAGATGGAGAAAACGGGAATATTCAAAAAATTCTACAAAACAAAAAAGTTAAGTTTAATGGTTCTGATTCTGATGTTTCCAAGTTATGTATGGATAAATTTAAAACAGGAGATTTCATTCGAAAGTTAGATATAAAAGGTGTAAGTATTACTTCACAAAAAATAATACCTGTAAAAAATCTAACATTAGATATTAAAAGTATAGAAAAATTATGGGATACTTTAACCGAAGAACTCGATTCAAAGACCTTAATAGTAAAGCCTAAAGATGATGGTTGTTCTACGGGAGTTGCGCATTTGTACAAAAAAGAAGATTTGAAGAACTATTTACAATATTTAAAAAAATGTACAGCTATACCTCCAGGTGTGCTCAATAATCAAGATAATGTTATGGAAATGCCTGAGTGTGGAGCAGAGGAAATTCTTTTTGAAAAATTTATTGAGACAGATACTGTGAGAGTGAGTGGCAATA
>JAUPWJ010000061.1 GCA_030916575.1 Patescibacteria group bacterium
ACCTTCTTTTGAATATATCTTTTTTGTCCTTTCAGCATTACTTTTAGTTGGACTATTTCTGAGCCTACGACTAAAAGAATTTAAATAAGTTTATTGAATCCTATTCTTCAGTAAATGATTTTTATAGATATGTTCTTTATGTGGCTTCAAGCGGACAATTTTAATTTTTAAATTTAAATTTTGTAAATCTTTTTTTAAATTTTTTACATACTCCACTTGATCATAGCCAAGTGCTATGATATCTGGTTTTTCTTTTACTATATGTGGTAGATATTTATCTACACCTCCTAGAATTACTTTATCAACCAATTTACACTTCCCTATTAAAGACATTCTTTCTTTTTCATTTTTATCGGGCAATTTACCTTTTATTTTTTTTACATTTTTATCTCGCGCAATCGATACTATCAAGTATGGATTTTTGGTAAGAATTCTAGCTTGTTTAAAAAAATTTTCATGACCCTTATGAACACCATCAAATGTCCCAAAAACCATTACTTTTGTTTGTATTGTGTCTTTTCTAGCCTGTTTTTGTGACATTTCTTCATTATACCAAGAAATATAAGGAATTATTTATCCACAAGGAAAATTGACAAAGAGTGGAATAAGCATAAAATGAAGAAGTTCGTTTAATAAATTAAAAGAATTGATTGGGGAAACTGGTTAGATTCCAGTACAGTGCCGCTACGGTAAGCCAACCTCTGGGTTGGACAAGTCCGATTGCCAATCATTTCTACATCCCGAGCAGGAAAATCCTTTTTTTAGGACCCAAATTCTGCCGGAAGCAGGATTTTTTTTGTTTTTATATATGTCAAAATCTAAAAAAATAATTACATATGGATTTCTAGTTATGGCTCTTGTGTTTTTTTTAATATTTATTTTTACTTCAAAGAATGAAACAGAGAACATTATTCCGAACACTGAAGTAATAAATATACAAGAGGAGGTAGTAAAAGAAGTAAGGTCAGTTCCTGTTAAAAAAACGGCAGAGAAAGGAATAAAAACTACCCTAGAAGTAAATAATACTAAATATGAAAGTGAGATAAATAAAGAAATAAGTGTTTACGATTTTATGACTCAGTTAAAAACTGAAGGTAAAATTACTTTTAAAGAAAAGACTTACTCTGGTATAGGTAAATTTATTCAAGAAATTAATGGACTAAAGTCAGACGGAGATAATTATTGGATTTATTATGTAAATGGAGTGGAGGCAAGTATTGGTGTATCAAATTATAAGATTAATCCAGGCAATGTCGTGTCTTGGAAATATGAGAAAAATAAATATTAAAATGAAAAATTTGAAGAAAGTTTTTGGATTACTGTTTTTATTGGTCATAATATTACCTTCATTTAATGCAAAAGCACAGGAGGTTCCTGTGGAGCCTGATACAGAAATCGAAGTAGAAACTGCAACCATCCACCTCACAATGAGAGCGGGAGGAGTATTCTTTTCTGAAGACATAGAAGTATTAGAGGATAGTACTGTATTGTCTGTACTAGAAACAGCTGACGAATCAAGCGACTTATTTTCCATATCTGACGTACAAGTATATCCTTTCGGTTCATATTTGAAATGCATTAATATACAAGACATCGGTGAGAAATGTGACGACTGGCAATACATTTTGGACAACGACTATCCAAGTACAAGCATCGACAATACCAATGTCTCCGGACATGGAAGTATTTATTTATACTTCAGTGCCAAAAATAGAATATCATTAAATAATGATTCTATCACCACTGAAGATAGTGTTACTGTTATAGTAGAAAAGTATGAATACGAAGATGGCGTATGGGAAACAGAAGACGAGGCAATAATAGGAGTAACTCAGCCGAACACCACGGATGCATTCAACCCTCCAATAGAGATAATGACTGGCGAAGTGGACGAAAATGGGCAGATAACTTTTAGTATGATCCCTGTGGGCTTATACGACGTAGGAATAAGAGATGAATATGGATATTATTTCCCTACCCAGCCACTTACTGTGACGGAAGCTTCTTCACCTTCTTCAGGATCTTCTAGTGGAAATTCTTCACCAAACACTAATAAAAAAGAAGGTAAAGTTCTTGGAGTAAGTACAAATATAAAGTTTGATATACAAAAAGCTTTTGATTTTCTTTATACACAACAAAAAGAAGACGGCTCATTTGGAGAAGATATTTATACTGACTGGGCCTCTATAACACTAGCCACTGATGAGGGCCATAAAAGTGAAGCTATAAAATTAATAAAATACCTCAACGAAAACAATATTTCTGGCACACCACTACTTACTGACTATGAAAGGCACGCAATGGCTCTTATGTCTTTTGGATTAAATCCTTACAATACTAACGGAGAAAATTATATAAAGAAAATAATCGATGCTTTTGATGGTAAGCAATTTGGAGATATAAATGAAGACAATGATGACATTTTCGCTTTGGTTGTTTTACAAAATGCTGGATACACAATTGAGGACATAGAAATTGTAAATGCTCTGAAATTCATCTTAGAAAGACAAAAAGAAAATGGCTCTTGGGATGAAAGCGTAGACATGACGGGAGCAAGTATGTCAGCTTTAGTGAAATTTGGAGACAGAGACGATGTGAAGAATGCTTTATCAAAAGGAAAAGAATTCTTAAAAAGTAAACAAGAAAAAGACGGTGGTTTTGAAAATGTTTCTTCTACTGCGTGGGCAATTGAAGGCATAGTCGCCCTCGGTGAGAAACCTGAAGACTGGGTAAAAAAAGAAAATACACCCAATGACTTTTTGGCTACAAATCAGGACACTGATGGCGGAATAAAAAATGAAGACTTAAATAATAAACTTTGGCAAACTACTTATGTATTAAAAGCACTTTCAGGAAAAACTTGGAATCAAATAATGCAAAACTTTAAAAAAAAAGAAATTGAAATAGCCCAAATAATAGAAAAACCTAAAGTAGTACCTGTGGCTAAAAAAACTATCGTAAAAATACCTGAAAACAAAACTCCAATTGAAAATCTAGAAGAATTAGCCACACAAAATACAGCTGAGGTCATTAACACTATAAAAGAAAACGAACAAAAGAAACCTAGTTTTTTCGCTAGAGTTTTTAAAAATATCTTTGGAATTTTTAATTAAAACCCTAAATCCCCTAACCCTGAGTAAATACCAATAAATTTCGGTATAGCGAATACTAATCCTAAAAGTGGTAAAACTACAGCTATAACTGTAATCCAAATAATCACTAAAAAGTATTTGCGAGTTTTTTCTACTGATTTATAAATAGCATCAAGCTTAATATCTTGCTCATTTAACTTCTTTTGAATATCTTGTTCCATGATTTTATTATAACACTATTGAATAGTAAAAAATCCTAACAATACTGCAGTAATATTAATTACTGAGTGCGCAAGAGTTGTTAATAGTAAATTTGGATATTTATAATAAAGAGAAGCAAAGAAAATACCACCCACAAAAGTTATTGGTAAAACAATATCTAGTCCTGGATAAATTATATGAATTAAAGTAAATAAGATAGTATTTACTAAAATTATTGTAAAGCCACTTTTAAAAATAAGTTGCAACCTATGCATTAAAAAGGAACGAAAAGCAAATTCTTGAAAAAAAGAAATCGGAATAAATAACAAAAGTTTTTGAAATAAAACATTTCTTGCATTAATACTTACTAAATCTAATTGCCAATTTAGTAAAAAAAGAACTCCAACAGATAATATAGTAAAGCCTAAATAAATAGGTATGGATTTCTTTAAATTATCATGGCGCAAACCCATCTCTTTATGGGTCCACTTTTCATAATAAATTATTCCATAAATAGACAGAGCTCCGATGCAGAGAAAAAAGAAAACCCAAGACTTAGATACTACATTGAAATACAACAATAAAACAGGTAAAACAAAAATCAGAAAAGTTTGTAAAATTATTAATCTCTTAGATGGTTTATTCATACTTTATTTTCTCTTTTTATATTCCTCTCTCTTACTTGCTGATACTTCTATTTTATCTACTTTGCGTAATTTTTTCAAAACTTCTTTAGGAACAATATCAAAATGTTTCATTTTATCCAATGCCTTATCAATATACCATAAGTCATTTTTATCTATAGCCCAATTTTCTTTTATCTTACTTAAATCCAAAATATCAGAATATTGTCTTAAAGTTTTATCACCATTGTCCAAAAAATATTCGTGAAAATAGGACATAGCAAGCTCACGGATATCTTTATATATTGGCTCACGATAGCGTAAAACATTGTGATTGGTCTTAGATAATGCTCCCCAATACTTCCCTATTTTAAATGGGGCAATCACATGATCAAAATCATGTTTAGTTGTTTTTAAATACATTAACAATGATTTATGTTTATGTAAAGACAAAATATAAGCTCCTAGGATTGCTCCTTCAAAGCAGTGCGCATTATGTTCACGCAATACTCTAAGTGGAGACTTTATTGTATCAACTCCATCATATTCAAAATTGAAAGGGAGAGAATTCAAATAATCCTGCACTTTGGCCGGAGTATTTAAACTCTTTAAAAATTTTAATTCTCCTTTTGTAAAATTCATTACACTAAAGTAGATGTACAGAACGCACAACGCTTTGCAAGAACTGGTATTTCACTTAAACACTCAGGGCATTTTTTATTCGTAGGATCCTCGGGTGCTCCTTTTTTACTGCGAGCAATGAGAGCATTAATGGGTGTGACGACAAAGAAGTATATCGCGAGCGCTACTATAAGAAATGAAATAAGAGCATTTAAAAATAAACCATAAGTAAACACACTTCCATTTATTTTAAATGATAACTCTGAGAAATCAGGGGTCTTGATAATAGCCCCTATTAAAGGAGTTAAAATATTTGCGACAAGTGATGAAACAACAGCCGAAAAAGCCGCACCAATCATCACACCGACTGCTAAGTCCACAACATTACCTCGTAATATAAATTGTTTAAATCCTTTAAGCATAATTTTATTCTAAGACAACACTATTTATTACCATAGGAGTTATTGGTCTATCCCCAGGAGCAGTTGGTGTATTTTCTATTTTAGTAACAACATCCATACCAGACACTACTTTCCCAAATACTGTGTGTTTAGTATCTAGGAAATTATTATTTGCTGTATTGATGAAAAATTGACTACCATTCGTATTTGGACCAGCATTGGCCATAGCTATAGTTCCAATAATATTGCTATTTGTATCTGTTATTTCATCCTCAAATTTATATCCAGGTCCTCCTGTACCCCAAGCACTTTGCTTAGTGTCATCTTTAGTCAACGGATCACCACCTTGAATCATAAAACCTTTTATAACTCTGTGGAACTTTACTCCATTATAAAAATTCTCACCGGCTAGTTTAGTAAAGTTCTCTACTGTTTTTGGAGCTTGTAGAGATAAAAATTCTATTTTAATATCCCCCATATTTGTCTTTAGTGTTGCGTACATAATTTTTTCTTTATTAGTTATATTTGTATTTGTAATATTATTTTCTTTCACATCAGGTACTTGGTTGGTATTTTCTATTTCTTTTTCATTTGAATACATTTCAGTATTTTCGGAAACTTGTTCTACTTTTTTATTGTTATATGCATTAATAAAAAGAACTCCTAAAATTATTAAAACTACTATAATTATAATATATTTCTTCATAAATGAATTAATTAGTTTTTACTTCAGATACAACTCTTTGTTTTGGCACAATTAATATCATTAAGATATAAGCCAATATTCCAGGTATCGCTGCAGTGAAAATTGTTAATAATAAATAAATAACTCTAAATAACACTGGATCAACATCAAAATACTCCCCCAGTCCACCCATAACACCGGCAATGACTTTATTCTCCTCACTTCTGTATAATTTTTTATTGTATGTTTTCATTTGTTTTTTGTTATTAATCTTCTTTTTTGTAAAAGTGAGCTACTAAAACAATTGTAATTAAAGCGAAAAATGCAGTTAGGGCAAGCATTGGTATTGATATATACCCACCAAATTCTGAAACTAATTGTTGATAACAAGAAACTCCGGAAGCATCACAAGGTAAATTGCCTGTATCAGCAAAATAGTAATTAAAATTATGATACATAGAAATGATACCTCCAACAATTAGTAAAGGTAAAGTATACTTCACCACCTTTCTGTCTTTATACCAAATAGCAGAAGCAAAAATAAATACTAAAGGTATCATAAATACTCTCTGCCACCAACAAAGATAGCATGGCAAGAAATCAATAATTTCAGAATATATAAGTGGAAATACTGATGCCACTAATGATAGTATTAAGCCAATCTGTAAATAATGCTTATCTAAAAAAGCTAAATATTTATTTTTCTTCGGTCCAATAAAAAGAAGATAGAGTGCAACCACAGAAAAAACTTGCAGTAGTATTGCACCTCCACCTAAAAAAACATTTAAATAGTGTACATTTTGTGTATCCATATATTTTTATTCTGGTAATACACAAGCGGTCTTTTCAGCTAATTCTACCAGTGTCGCTTCTCCAGAGAATGGTCTAGTACCATCAGCAAATTCCCATGTTGGGTATCCTTCTACTTTATTATCCACGCAAATTTGATTTTGACCTTGACCGTCAGCAGTAGAACATTCTACATAGGGTAGAAGCTTTACAGATGTTCCGAATAATTTCTTTTGAGCCTGACAATGAGGACACCAAAAGGCACCGTAGAATGTAGCACCTCTATCTTTCAAACACTGGGCAAAACTATCATATTTACCTGGTGGAGGGGTGCCTGTAGACACGCCACGAGTTACAGCTGTTGCTAATGTACCTACTATTAATAATACAATAACTAAAACGAAGATTTTTACTTTATTATCCATAAAGCTATTTTAACAAAAATCACCTCCTCAAGCAATGAGTGCTAAAATCTTCGGCAAGAAGATAATCAAAGCAATGATACTAGATATTATAATCATGATTAGTACTGCTCCAGAGGCTACGTCTTTCGTATCTCTTGCATAGGGATGATAATCAGGTGAAGTTAAATCAATATCTACTTCAATAGCGGTATTAAAAGCTTCTGCAACCAAAACAAGACCTATGACGAGTACAAGTATAGCCCATTCAATACTTGAAATATGTAACACAAATCCTAAATAAATTGCGAGTAAACCAAAAAATATTTCTCCCCAAGCATTATGACTTGTACGAATAAGAATACCAATTCCACGCCAAGCATGATTTGCACTCTTTAGCCGTGCCACAATTGAGAAATTACTTTTTTCTTTTTGTTCCAATGACATTATTTTACGATCAAAGTTCCAAACATTCCCATAGCTCGGTGAGATCCCACAGAACAATAATATTCAAAGCTTCCAGCTTTATCTGCGGTGAATTCTATAACTTCATTAAAAGGAGCTTGACCTTGCTTTGTAGCAGCACCAAATTCATCTACAACGAAATCATGAAAACCTTCAGTATTCTTGAAAGTAATTTTCACTTTATCTCCTTTATTCACTGTAATACTAGAAGGAACGAAAGCAAAGTTTTTACCTTCTATAGTAAATTCTTTTACTTCTCCTACCACTTTCATTTCTTCTACATCTTTATTCTCTTCACCGGCAGGCATTTGATTTGTAATACTTTCATCAACTCCCTCTGGAGCTTGTAATTTATTATTTTTACTTATAAAAAAGATAATACCTAAAACAACTACCAAAACAATTATTATATATGATTTTTTCATTCCTCTATTATACATTTTTCAATAAAAAAACAATACACTTGTTGTTCACAAAGTCATTGACAAAGTATGGTATCTTATGTAAAGATATGGTTGGTGTGATTTTAGCTGGCGCGAAATTCCTAGGGGGGAAAAAGTAGCGCCAGCCTATTTAAAATAAAATTTTGTTCTTAAAGATTAGGTTCGGGAAGAACCTAATCTACATATGGGAGGGGTTTACATTAGTACACTAACTAAAAACCCCTCCGTTTTTAAAATGTACTCGTGCGGGCGTCTCAAGGAGATGACCTCCACCACCTCCGGGCCTAAGGAACCCGGAGGATTTTTATTTCTACTATTGATACTGTATATATACCGGGCGAGGATTTAACTTCATTAATTCTGCTGGAGAAAAAATAACAGTATTTGGATCTTTGATGTCATTCTTGTAGAAAATTTTAAAACCAGCGAATTGCACAGGTTCTTTATAAACAAATTGTTTAAAAGTATTTATCTTTTTTGCTTTACCTCCCCATCCATCCATATGCACAACTATTTGAACTTCAGGAGTGGGTTTTATATTTTGATAATTAGTAAACATCTTTTGTGTATATCTGTGAACGATTAGAACTTTCGGTGGTAAATTATTAGTTTTAACTAAATTTGAAAGATAATTTATAGCAAAGTTTATATCAGCAGCATCCATAGTGCCGACAATTTTCCCTGGGCGAATTCCACTCTTCATAGAAAATTCCGGGTCCAGTCCTAAATGCACATTTGGCATTTTTAAATATTTTTCAAATTTAGGAATTTCTTTTTCAACTGTAGAGAAACCATTTTGAATATCTAAAAAAACAATAGCGTTGATTTTTGCTGCCATCGCAATTACTTTATCTATTTCAGAGTCTGGCATACGAGCCCGATACATACCATCTGCTCCTGCAGAACCTTGAGCTACAACTGCAATGTAATGAAGTGCTGGCATTACGGGAGTCTCAGGGTCAGCAGCTTCCCACTTCTTTACCTCCGCATTTAATTTCGCCAACATCACTGACTCTTCGTATTCACCCAAAGCTCCCATTTTCTTAGAATAAAGATTGCCGTAATACGCTACTATTCTTTTGAAAGGTAATATTGCTCCGGCATTTGGATACACAGTTTTCTTCGGCCAGAGATAATTTGGTGCTGGCGGTGTAATGGTTGTAACTACTCCTGTATTCGGGTCAGTCACTGTTTTTGGGGCTGGTGGTGGTGGATTGTTCGCAAGAGTAAGTATACGCTTATCATAATCTTCTTTATCTAAGACTGGAATAACAGGTTCTTTTTTCGTACTCAAAGCTTGTTCAATTTTATTAAAAACACTTTTCTTCTCTGTTTCTTTACTATATGTGACTTTACCGATTTTTAAATATCCAGGGAAAATCAATAACACTCCAGCAAATAAAACAAAAAACAAAAAAGACCACCAATACTTTTTATGTTTCGGCATATTTTTTATTTGCTCTAAATGCTTTTTCATTCAAGTAGTATAACAAATAAAACAAAAAATTCTTAATTTATTATCTTAATCTCTACGGAAAGCTATGACACCTAAGAGTACTGCATACACTAAATGCTCATCTACGAAAGGATTATTTTCTGGCAATAATAATGCGAAATACATAAGCATCATCATAACGATTCCAGCGAGACCTCCCCATTTTACAAATTTATTTGATAATAATGTAAGCCCTATGAATAGAAGTCCAAACATAAATAAATAATCTACCATTACGTTACCAGCTAAGGAATGGAAAAAATCTGCTAAAGGACCTTTGACTGCATTACCTAGAAATCCAGTAGTTGGTGAACCACCAGAAAGCCAAGACTTCTCAGGACTTGTGGCAAAACCTAAACCGAAAGTCTTATCTAGAAATGCCCAGAGGAAAATAAAACCCATTAATAATCTTAGAGTAGTAATAGAGAACAACTTATGTAGTATGTTTTTCATATACATATATTATACACCCAAATGCTTATAAGTTGTCCACCTTGAAGGTGACTTCGTATTTCTTAGGGTCCAAAAGCGATGTTGAAAGAGGCACTGGAGAGACATTTATAATAGAAATTTTAAAAGAATCAAAAGGATGTGCGGGTTTATCTGATGCTAGAACTACTTTCTCTTCATCTGTATCACTCTTCAAGACTACTTCAAAATAAACAAAACCTGCAGTAATGCATTGTACATCTTGTGCACAACGACTCTCTGAAACCATTTTATTTAATGTGATTCGGACCCCATTTGAGTATTTCGTCTCTCCGATTTTTATTTTCACTGTATTACTCACCTCTTTATTTACTTCTTCCAAACTTTCTACTTCTAAAGTATTTCCTGTGATGAAATTACCTTTCACTACAACTTCTTTGCCAACTATTGTGCCGAGTACATTTGAGATTTTTATTTGTAACGGTAATGAGTAACTTACTTCTTCTATTGTACCTAAAGGAGCACCCATAATTAAAAAGAATTCTCCGCCTTGCTGAGAGAGCTTGCCTTTAAAACTCTGTGAATTAGGACAAATTGTAAATTCACATTTAGACCCAGAACGTCCGACATATGAACCATCCGGACACATCAGTGCTTCTTGGGTGCAAAATACTTGCTCGTCATCATCCGGCAAAATAGTGTCCTTTTTATCTAATAAAAAGACTAAGCCGAATACAAAAATTATTAATATAAGTAAGCTAATTAAAATCTTTTTCATAAATTTATATTATTTTTTTCTTTTCTAAAAGTTAAAAAAGAGAAAATAAAAATCAAAATATAGAAAATCAAACCATAAGCACAAGTTGATAACCCCAATTCCCCTGTGGCCTTAGACTGTAAAAGTTCTTGAATAAAGAATCGTCCTGCAAAAATAATTCCTGCAAAAGATACAACAAGATTGATATTGAGCACTGACTTAATATTTAATTTTCCAAAAAGATAGATAGAAGTAAAAACAAACATTGTAAAATACATTATGAAACCATACCAGCAAGCTGGGTAACCTAAAAAGTAAGGGCAAGATTCATTAAAAGCACATGTGTCTGTAAAAAGCTTTATTGCACTTAAATAGCCAGAAAAAATCATTCCCAGAACTATTAGAATAAAAATAAATTTAAGTTTCATATCTTTATTATACCAAGTTAATCCAAAATCTACATTTTGCTGGAGCATTTTCATTTTTTATAATATTTTCCAATACCCCACCACACTTCTCAATAATCTTTCTTGAGCCGATATTTTCTTCATCACAAGTTATAAGAACTTTCTCTAACTTCATTTCTTTAGATTTTTCTAAACCATACTCTAATAACTTAGTTCCATACCCATTTTTTCTTTTCGATGGAATTACATCATAACCTATATGTCCACCTTCTTTCAGAAGATTCTCATTTAAATAATGCCTTATAGAAACTCGCCCAACAAACACATCATCAACTATCATCCAATAAACCGTTTGTGGCACTCGCCCCTCCTTCAGCTCTATGCCTTTTGAATCTTTTTCAACATCTTCCAAATACTTTTCAAAATTATTTTGCAATTCAATAACATTATCTTCTAAATTCCTTCCTTCTTTTTGTAATTCCAAAATACCACTTATATAAGTTTCTTTGTATTTAATATTTGGATTTATAAAAATAATAGCTTCTTGCATATATTTAACTTAATTTTTTTAAATAATCTACTATTAATTTTCTGGCATTCATATTGAAGCCCAAATATTCACCACCTTCTATATATTCACTTTTTGAAACCCAACGCCATTCTGAAAATTTTTCTGGCTCCATTAATTTAAAATCTTGATTGGTGGTACAGAAAAATATTTTAACTGTATCGCCTTCTTTTGCTCCTGCAATTTCCCCAATAAAATCAACAATCTTAAATTCAGTAATTCCAACTTCTTCAAAGACTTCTCGCCTAAGAGCATCTATCATTATTTCTCCCTTATTAGACCTGCCCCCTGGAACTGTCCAAACAGAATTCTTCTCTCCGTTATCACTAGCATAATGACGATGACCAGTAAGGATTTTATTATCTTTAACTAGGATAGCTACCGGGCATTTCAATTCATCTCCTATTTCATTTAACTCTTGTTCCATATTTGTAATTCTACCCTTTTTGGAGTAATAACAAAACTTAGAGAATTTCCAATTTTTCATCAACTTCAATATTCTAATACTTATATTCTTTAGTTTCGTATTCGTGCAAAAATAAAGTTTCAAAATTTGGTTCAACTCCTGCAAGAGGATTTCCCATATCTTCTGTGTAGTGAACGATAATTTTAAAAGGTATGACACCAAGTCCTTTTCTAATTTCTTTTGATTTTTTACTATAAAAAAACTGACTTAATACATTAGCCCCTGCTGAATCACCAGCTACTATCTTATTATCAAAAATTTGTTTTAGGTTCTCAAACTTTTTTATTTTTTCTATTAATTTTACTGTACGGCCACCACTTAGAAATATGACATCAGCCCAAGCACAACCATCTAGGAAATTTTCTTCAGTCGCCATCTTAAATTCTAAATTCTTTGAACCTTTATTATTCTCAAATTGATCTTTGCATTGCTTGATTCTAATGTCTAAATACTCATCAAATTCTGCAAAGAATACTAAGAAAATTAGTACATTTTCTGGTGTTTCCTTAAGAGATTGCTGAAAAAACTCATCTTTAATATAAGATATATTTTTATCAAAACCTCCGTGTAAAATGTATTTGGTCATAAATGTTATTTCTTAATAATTGTATTAATTCAAACCATCTCGAATTTTCATCCAAATATTTCCAAGCATACTTTGACCATCATTGTTTGGACCTATACCCCAAAAACTATCAATTGGTGAGTTTTCAATTATTTTTCTTTTACCTGTTCTTTTAAGCGCATCTTGCACATCCTCATGTTGTGTAAATTTAGCTCTAAGTATTTCTTCCATAACAGCAACTTTATTTTCATTCCAATTTTGGGGTTGTTTGTCTTTATGGGCTCTTGAAATTTTATAAACTAAAAAAGGACTTCCGGCAGAGAAAATTTCACTAGCAACTTCAGGTGCTTCAATAGAAAACTTTTTCCACTGAAATGCGTGCTCAGAAGTAGGAAAATCCCTATCCCAAATATGGACTTTGTGTGGGGACCAATTATTTAATGGTTCAAAAGACACAGTAAAAAAGTATATGCTGTCTTCTGTTTCTTTATTTAACCCTTCGCTTTTATCTGGATACATACTTGTAATTCTACCCTTTTTGGAGTAATAACAAAATTAACTATTTCGAAAAAACCTCTTTACCATTGTGGTCTATATAATATGATTTATCCCTGTCATTTGGATCTAAGACCATAGAGACACCTTCCTTAAAATAACTATTCGTACGTCCATGAAAAGGTCCGAGCATCTTTTGCCCTTTAGGGTCCACGAAGTAACATTCACCATAAGTCTCTCCTTCCTTAGCAATGTTAACTAAGTAAAGTCCTTCGCTAAAACCTCTTACCATATCAAAATTAAAAGGACCTCCAGTTTCTTTACCTTCACTATCTAAAAAATAAAAACCTTTTGTATCCTTTTTATATCTTTTTCCTTTATCTGTCTGAGATTCAATGCTTTTAGCCATTTTTTCTTCAGATAAACGTCGAACTATTTCATTTGATTCTTCCTTTGGAATTCGTTGACCTTGTTTATCTATACAGTATTGAAACTCTGGCAATCTTGAATCAGAAATAACAGCAACACCATTTTTAAAATCATCAATTGTGACTGATTTTTCTATTGGCCCTAGTACTTCTTTCCCTTGTCTATCGATAAAATAATACCCGTCATCTTTTTTAATACGAGCGAGTCCGTCACTAAATGGTTGAATATGCTGAAGCGGCCCAGCAACTATCTCACCAGTTTTGTCAATTAAATATTTCTTTTCAAAGTTACTCCCTCCAACAGCAATAGCCCGACCTTCTTCGTCAAAAGCTCCTACGTATCTAAACTCTTTTTCTTTTATGATATTATCTCTCAGTTGAACTTCAAAAGGGTCTTCATTTTTTTCAAGATTTGAGGTGCTAATTGTTCCTTTCTTAAATCCATGAAACATGTTTTCTTCACTAAAAGACATACTATCATTATGCATAAACAATACCTGCCTGTCTAGAGAAAATAACTCACGAAAACAGTTCTTACCTGAAAAATTATTTATAGAAATTCTATTAGCTGAAAGAAAAATTCTTTTGAAACTTAAGGGGTTGAAGTAAGCTTGATTGACCGCCTGGGAAGATGTTGGAAGTATTATAGCAAAATATGATTGTTTGCTATAATTCCATTATGGAACGACTGATTTTTAGCATTTGATACTAAGGATGAGAAATAATGTATAAAAGAATTATAATTTTAGGTGGAAGCGGATCTGGAAAATCTACTCTGGCACAAAAAATAGCAGACTATACTAGCTATCCACTTTTTAATTTAGATAAATTATTCCAAGATAATAACTGGAATATGATAGATAAAGCTTATTGGCCGGAAATTTCTCAAATCTTTTTAAAACAAGAAACTGGAGTAGTTGATGGGAACTATGGCTCTAATATACCCCTGCGTGCGAAGTGGGCAGATTTAATAATTTTTATTGATACGCCTACTTGGCTTCAGTTATTTAGAATCATTAAGCGATTTTTCCATGTGAGACTTGGTGGAGGGAAAAGAGCAGGCATGCCGGAGGGTAATAAAGAAGTCATAACATTTAAGTTTTTTCTTTGGGTTTTAAATTGGAATAGAACAAGAAGAAACAAAACATTAAAAACTTTAGAAGAACATGCAAAAGATAAAAAAGTTATTATAATCAATAAGGTAAATGGTCTTAATTTAGAAAGTTTATTCGTATAGCTAGATATTTTATTTATCTTTAGAAATTAGCTACTGACCACCTGGGACGATGTTGGAACTATTTTAACTGCTCCAATAATAAATAAGGGTAGCCTTTAAAGTCCCTACTAATATTGCCACAATCTATTTTGTTTAAAAAAGCTATCATTTGTTCTGTTATTTCGCTCGGTACAGAGTTTTCCGTATTTCCTTTGTATTCTATTTCAACAAAATCTCCTAAGCCCTTCACGGTGTCCATGGATATTTCGTAATCTTTGTACAACCATACAGATCGAACTTTATCTACAGTAATTAAATGTTTGAAGTCTGTAGCAATTAAAATCTTTCGCAAATTCTCAATACTTTCTACCTTGGATTCATATTCGTCACAGTAGTGAGTTCTGCCGTCTTTTTCATATTTCCAATGCTTATAGTTTATAGAAAATTTACCATCACTATCTCTTAGACGGAGCCATTCTACTATAGGATCAACTTTTGTAAAATCTTTATGAGCGGGAGTATAATACTCATCTATTTGTTGATTAATGTATTTTTTCTTTGCTTCTTTTTCTAGAAAACTTTTTAAGTTATCATACTTTTCTATTTTAACTTTTATTTCTATTTCCATATTTATGTATTATAGCTTACTTGTTGGAAGATTTGGACTCGAACCAAGATAATATCCTCCAGATTCCCTTTCTTATTGCTAATTTTTCAAGCAAAGCTGGGAGACTTGGACTCGAACCAAGATAATATCCTCCAGAGGGATATGTCCTACCATTAGACGATCTCCCAGCTTTACTTACAAAATAACAGCAATTTCTTAACAGAACCAGATAAAAATAAAAGCAGTTTTATTTTTATTCCCACCATTAGACGATCTCCCAAAATGGCTGACTTACATACTTAGACTATTACAAAACCCCCTTTTTATCAATCTTTTGATATAATCAAAAAATGGACACAAAAACTATTATTGAAAACCTTCCGACTACCTTTTATCGCGTTAGTGCAAAGGCGCTCGTTTTTAGCGAAGATAAGAAGAAATTTTTAGTTGTTTTAGAAGATAACGGATATTGGGAATTGCCTGGCGGAGGCTTGGATTTTCCTGAAACACCTGAAGAAGGACTACGACGGGAGGTAAAAGAAGAATTAGGTCTCACTATAACTGATATTGCAAAACAACCCTCTTATGTTTTGATAGGTAACAATATGAAAGGAATCAGAAGCGTCAATCTTGTTTATGAAGTAAAATTAAAAGACCTCAACTTCACACCATCAGATGAATGCCTAGAAATAAAGTTCATATCACCTGAAGAGGTAGGCACTATAAATACATTCAGGAATGTGAAAGAATTGGCTACCTTGATGAATAAATAATTCATAAAAACTATCTTTACAAAAAAAACCTATATTCCCTTGCGGGCTTTTTCAATGGTAGCAATATCAATTTTTTTCATTGTCATCATCGCATCAAAAGCTCTTTTTGCTTCTTCGCCACCTGCTCCAAGTGCTTCAGTCAATGTGCGCGGTGTAATCTGCCATGATACTCCCCATTTGTCCTTGCACCATCCGCATTCACTCTCCATTCCACCATTTCCTACAATAGCATTCCAATATTTATCTGTTTCTTCTTGGTCTTCTGTTGTGATTTGAAAAGAAAATGCTTCACTTTGTTTGAAGACAGGGCCACCATTTAGACCCATACAAGGAATTCCGCAGACAGTGAAAAGTACTGTTAATACATCATCCTTTTTTCCACCTGGGAAATCAGAGGGTGCGCGAAAAACATTATCTACAGAACTATCAGGGAAAGTACTCGCATAAAAATTCGCTGCAGCCTCCGCATCTTTATCAAACCAAAGACAAATTGTATTTTTGTGTGTCATAAATTTTTTACCAAGCTGCTAGTATTGCGCCCATACTTGCCATTACGATAATTGAGCAACACACTTCAAAAAGCCAAAGCTTCCAACTTCTGCCCATCCAAATAACTTCCATAGAAGATCCAGTCACAATAAAACCAATTCCGATTAGTGCACCCATGATAGCTCCAGAGCACCATGTCATAGGACCCATAAGTGATGAAGTAAATATAAATGAAAAAATTATAGCCATGACAAATGCAGTGACGAAATTCGCCACAAGATTCCAAAACATCTGCCCATACATGTCAGAAAACTTTTCATTGCCTGTCGGTGTGATATTCGCAAGCTTCATCCAAAGCTTACCTGCGATAGGACCATGCAATAAAAAACCTATAATAAAAGCAACAACTCCCGCTACTAAAACAGAAACTAAATTGATTGGTAACATAATTTTTATATTAATTAATAATTGCTATATCCCTATTTTAGCAAATTCTTAGTTTATTTCTCAATAACACCCCGCCCCGCCATTTTTACCAATTTTTGGTATAATCAAAATATGAATAAAGATAATTTTTCAGATTATACAGGATGCGGAGCAATAATATTTAGACAAGAAGATGAGAAAGTTTTTATTGCTCAAAGAAAAATAACTAAATCTTTTGGTGGAGGTTTATGGGAAACTATTGGTGGTGGAATAGAAAAAGAAGATAAAAATTTATTATCTTGCATAAAAAGAGAAATAAAAGAAGAATTAAATGTTGAAATAAAGTCAGCACAAGAATTTAAAGACTATGAAATCACAACCAAGGAAGGGGGGAAATATTTAATAAAAACATTTCTCATTGAATTAGATTCGGATCCTGATCCAAACAAAAATGATTTTGAAAATTATGGTTGGTTTAATAAAGAAGAAATTGAAAAATTTACTTTTGTATCAAATTGCAAAGAAAGGTTGAAAGAATATTTTTCTATTAATAAATAAAATTATAATTTTTTGCTATAATAAAAACATGGAAGAAAAAGAAGAAAACAAAATAAACATAGATGTATTGAAACATTTAGAAGATTTATCAAACAATATGAATAAGATAATGGCTTCTCGCACACAGGCTGTGCTCAGAAGATACCCAATTACTTTCGCTCTTCTTATACTTATCGGAGTAATTGCAATTCATGAAGGACTAAAAGGATTAATGAAAAATTTTGGACTACTAGAAATAAATCCTTGGTATTTAATAGTAGTTGGACTTATTGTGCTTACAATAACTGGTACTTTATATAAAAAATTAGATAAATAAATATATGAAATTCGGAATAAAAAATAGAAAATTATTAATTTCAGAAATTGTTTTGCTCATCGCTTCAGTTTTTGTATTTAGAAGCTTATGGCTCTTGCTCGATACTTTTTCTTTCATGCACAAGCCAGGAATTCTCATCGTATCTCTAATTTTAGGAATTCTTTTCACAATTCCTGCGTATCGCTACATCATAAAAAACGGATAATGGATATTTTTAGTACGAGTGACCTTTTTTCAACTTTAAACCACTCTTTTATACCTCTTGCAAGACCAAAAATAAATGAAAAAATAAGGGTATATAATTTTTCTGTTTTTAGACCCCAAAAAGAGCTATAAAAGTGACTTATCCACTTTGCTAGTCGCTGTCTTGTGGATGTATAATAAGCTAGAAGTTAAGAGAATTTCAATAAAGATTATCAACAATGCTTGTAAAATAACCAAGCATTTTTTAAGCCCCAAATGGAAACATCAACATACAAAAAAAATTATTTTAAATACATTTCTATTTTTATTTTTTGTATGTTAATGCGTCTATTACCCTTCCGACCACCGAATGTAGAACCAATCATGGCAACCATGATGCCCTTCGGAAAAGTTTACGGAAAATTCCTCGGTTTCATGTTCGGATTCTCAAGTATTCTCCTCTACGACATCATCACAAATAAAGTTGGCATCTGGACACTCATTACAGGACTCACTTACGGACTTCTAGCCATACTCGCAGTAGAATTCTTTAGAAAACGAAAGCAAAACAGAATAAATTATGTTTACTTTGCAATCATCGGTACCCTACTCTACGACGCTATCACCGGACTCTCTGTAGGACCACTATTTTTTAATCAAAGTTTCATGCAGGCACTCATCGGACAGATACCATTCACTTTATTACACTTAGTCGGGAATATTAGCTTCGCATTCTTTCTAAGTCCAATCATTTATCAATATTTAATTTTAGATAAAAAATTAAAAAATAGTTTTAGTTGGGAATTATTAACACTTAAGAAAATATAATTATGAAAAAGAAATATTCTGCATTAAATAAAATAGAGAAGAGAAATGGTATCGTCGTCCCTTTTGATGATAAAAGAATCATCCGTGCTATCAGCCGTGCACTTACTGCTACAGGAGAAGGCGAAGAGAAAAATGCTGAGCATGTAGCCATGAAAGTCATGGACTCATTGCTAATTTTGAAAAAAGAGCAGAAAACAAAAAATTATATTCCCAACGTAGAAAAAATCCAAGACTTAGTGGAGAATGAACTCATTGGACAAGGTTTCATTCAAACTGCTAAAGCATACATCCTTTATCGAAAAGAACGCTCAGTGGTGCGTGAGAAAAAAGGTGTTGTTCCTGAGAGACTGAAAGAGCTTGTGATTGAAAGTAAAAAATATTTCAAAAATTCTCTAGCAGAATTTGTATACTACAGAACTTATGCAAAATGGATGGAAGAAGAAGGCCGAAGAGAAACATGGGTAGAGACTATAGAGCGTTATGTAGACTTCATGAAAGAAAACTTGGGAGGAAAATTAACCAATGCTGAATACAATGAGTTAAAAGAAATGATGCTTAGTCAAAACTCAATGCCTTCTATGAGACTGCTTCAATTCGCAGGCCCTGCAGCTCGACATACCAATGTTTGTGCTTATAATTGCTCATTCATCGCACCTAAGAGCTTCCAAGACTTCGCTGAGATAATGTATATCTCAATGTGCGGTACAGGTGTGGGCTGGTCTGTAGAGAGTGAAAATATCCAAGCACTGCCACAAATCAAGAAACAAACAGGCAAAAAATTGCCAGACTATGTAGTGCCAGACAATAAAGAAGGTTGGGCAGATGCATTTTCTTTCGCCATGAAGACATTCTTTGATGGTAATGATGTAAACTTTGACTACTCTCTTATCCGTCCTGCAGGCTCAAGACTAAAAACAATGGGAGGAAAAAGTTCAGGACCTGAACCACTTCGCTCCCTTATAGACTTTACTCGTGAGAGAATCATCCGCAAACAAGGCCGACACCTTACAAACTTAGACGCTCATGACATCATTTGTAAAATTGGTGAATGTGTAGTTGCTGGTGGAGTACGTCGAAGTGCTATGATTTCTCTCTCTGACTTAGATGATGAAGCAATTCGTGATTCTAAGAAGGGACAATTTTATTTAAATGAAGGACAAAGAATGCTAGCAAATAACTCTGCAGTTTATTCCAACAAACCTAGTACAACAGAATTCTTAGATGAATGGACAGCATTGGTAAAAAGTGGAAGTGGAGAGCGAGGAATATTCAACCGTGGAGGACTTGCAAAGACTTTACCAAAAAGAAGACTAGACCAATGGAAAGACGGAAACTATCCAGCATGGGGCACAAACCCTTGTGGAGAAATTATTTTACAATCAAAACAATTTTGTAATCTTTCTGAAGTTGTCGCTCGAGCTGAAGACACAGAAGAGACTTTACTTAAAAAAGTAAGAATAGCGACAATCATAGGTACATATCAATCCTCTCTTACTTACTTCCCTTACCTATCAGTAGAATGGAAAAAGAATTGTGAGAAAGAAAGATTACTCGGTGTATCTATCACAGGACAATGGGACTCAAAACTAGCCCGTGATCCGAAAGTTTTAGAGAAGATGAGATTAGCTTCTATTGAAACAAATAAAAAGTATGCGAAGAAATTTGGCATACCTGCTTCTACTTGTATCACTTGCGTCAAACCTTCAGGAACAGTTTCTCAAACTGTAGACTGTGCGTCTGGTATGCACCCTAGACACTCTCCTTTCTATATCCGCCGAGTTAGAATCTCTGCTACTGATTCATTATTTAAAATGCTGAAAGATCAAGGAGTACCTTATTACCCAGAAGTCGGACAGACAATGGAGAATGCTACTACTTTCGTCCTAGAATTCCCTGTAAAGGCACCAGAGAATGCAATTTGTAAAAATGACATTACAGCTATAGACCAACTAGAACACTGGAAAATAGTAAAGAAACACTATACAGAACACAATCCTTCTGTGACTATATCTGTCGGAGATGATGAATGGATAAAAGTTTCAAATTGGATTTATGAAAATTGGGATTTAGTTGGAGGATTATCATTCCTTCCTCGTTCAAACCATGTCTACCAACTCGCTCCTTATGAAGAAATAACTAAAGCAAAATACGAAGAAATGGTAGAACGCCTAGGTGAATTAGATTTCTCAAAAATAATTACTTACGAGACTAAAGATGAGACAGAACTTAAAAAAGAACTTGCTTGTGTCTCTGGTGTCTGCGATATAGTTTAAATTATGCTTTACACAAAAAAAGGTGACGGTGGAACAACAAAACTCTTTGATTGCCCCCAAGGTGTACGAGTCAGTAAATCTGATTTTGCTTTTGAAGTTCTCGGTACATTAGATGAAATCAATTCTAGTCTTGGCTACGCGAAAGTCTTAGCAGAAAAAGCTGGCATAAGTATCACTTTCCAAGGAAAAATAACGACTTATGTAGAAATATTGGAAAAACTACAAGAGAATTTATTTTCTATTCAAGGCGAAGTTGCTGGCGCGGATACTCATATAAAAATGGAAAGTGTCACCTTTGAAGAAGAAGTCATAGCGGAAATAGAAAAACACCTCACTCCTATCACCTCTTTTATTATCTCAGGCGGGACTGAGCTCGGAGCATATTTAGATGTATGTAGAACTATTGCCAGAAAATCCGAACGCTATTTAGTGACTCTTAAAGAAAAAAATGAAAGAAAAATAAATGATGAGAGTATGATATTTATGAATCGCCTCTCTAGTATACTCTATGCCCTTGCTCGCTATGCAAATCAGCAAAGTAATGTGATAGAAAAAGGACCTAGTTATAATAACTAACTACCAGCCCTTCCCCACCATACTTAATCTAGTCTTAGGTCCAAAGTATCCAGCCGCTGGTGTAATACCATTTGCTTGTTGATATTTAATTAAAGCCTTCTTAGTTAATGGTCCGAATTTATTTGTTTCCTTTCCAAGAGAGCCTACTCCTGAAATTGCTACGGGGAAACCATTAGCATTGAGAAGTTTTTGTAATTGTTTTACATCTTCACCTGTTATATTTAATTTAAGGTCACGAGTTGGGATAGTAAATGTATTTGTTGTAGGAGTTGGTGTTATTGTAGGACTATTTGTAGGTACGATTATAGGCATAGGTGATGTTATCATAGTTGCTGGAGTTATAGTAGGGGAAATAATTTTTGTCTTCGCCACACTCCTTGTACTACCAGAACTTGATCTACATCCAGTAGTTGTGAATGTATTATCAGAGCCTGTAGCTAGATTACTTAGAGCATCATTAGACTTAACACGATAGTGATATGTAGTACAAGACTCTAAGCTTGGTAATGTAACGCTGTGACTTAATACTCTTGGAGATGTGTCTGTTTCTGATGTGGATGTGCCATAAGTATTTGTAAGACCGTAGTCTACGATAGATGAAGAGATTTCGTCTGTGGTCCAGGTGATGGTTGAAGTGGTGGAGGTAGAAGTAGAAGTGACGGCAGATAAAACTGGATTATTTCCATCTGTTGGTGTTATTTCATTTGATGCACTTGAAGCAGCACTTGTTCCGGCTGTATTTGTAGCAGTAACGGTAAAGGTGTAAGGTTGACCCGCTGTCAATCCAGAAATAGTATGAGAAAGATTTGTTGTTCCAGCGTTTGAATCTACACCACCGGATGGAATAGAAGTAACTGTGTAGCCACTTATTAAAGCTCCTCCATTAAACTCTGGGGCAGTAAAAGTAACGACAGCTGAATTGCCACCAGCTGTGGCTGTACCAATAATTGGAGCACTTGAAACATCAGGAGTTAGTAAACCAACTAAGGCTAAAGAATCTCTCCAAACACGAGCATTGATTTGTCTGGCAGCATTATTTTGGTGAATATGATCACCTGTATCATATATCGCATCAAGATTTCCTGCTCCATCATCGAGGAGAGCCACATGACTTGAGGCTCGATAATCAACTCCTGTAATCGGTGTAGGCCCATTCCCTTTTATGGCCTCATTAATATCTGTCCATTTTTGCTGTGCTATAGGTCCATTCGTTCCTCCATAAATATCAATCAATCTTTGTCTGGCAGGAATCATGGCGGAGATAATAACTTTGGATCCACTTTTTTTATTTGAATTTATTGTACTTACAAGATCTTGCAACCTTGCAATAGCCACACTTGAAGCTTCAGCCGGATTTAAATCATTCAAACCGATTTGAACAATTGTATAATCTACAGTTCCTCTGCTTCCCGTAGATAAATAAACAGTTTTTTGTTGAGCTATTGTATGCCCTGGGACCGCAATATTTGTTACCAGCCAACCATCAGTTACTTGTGCTTCTGTATAAATAAAATTAGCAATTTGTGTACCACCCGCGTATGTGGCTACAGTACTATCTCCCAAAACAAGACCAGTTCCAACCATAATAACTTCATAATTAACAGAAGCAGGGTTTGAAAGAGACTGGTTGTTTGTTAGTGATATTATTTTTTCTCCTAAAGAAATTGGAGTGTAAGTAAAAGTATCTGTCGGAGTGCCGGAAGAAATAGTTACAGTCGAAGGTGTAAATGTGCCTCCTTCTCCGTTGTCACTTGGAGTGATTATCAAATTCCCAGTAATTATTCCATTGGCGGACACTGTAAAATTTGTCGAACTAGCATTTACTGAACCACCAATTGGCCCGGTGATGGACACTGCTGTGGCTGGTGTATTTGATGTTGCAGTGTATGCTATCGAACTAGGATTGCTCAATCCTCCATCATTGGTAACTGAAATAGTTTTTGAACCAACAGATGCGGGAGTGTATGTGAAGGTATTGGTGGAAACTTCTGCAGAGATAGTCACAGTTGTGGGACTAAATGTTCCTCCACCGCTATTGTCACTCGGTGTAACCACAATAGAAGAAGTGACTGGTAAATCAGAGCTAACTGTAAAATTAGTTGAGGCACTACCATTAACGCCTGACGTTGGTCCAGTTAATGTAATAATTGATGCTGTGTTAATCAAATTCGCATGAGCAAGAATTCTTGCTTCACTTAGATCGCTGTATATAGCTAGGTGTTGCATTTTACCAGCACCGTAATATGAATTTCCTGCGCGACTCATTAAGTACAAAATATTATCTCCAAAACTATTTGTATTATTACTATTAAAAGGTCTCGAAGATACACTTTGCAAAACTCCGTCTACATAAAAATCTACTTCATTTGTTGCAAGTCCTTTATTGTAAACTATTGCAACGTGATGCCAATTAGCTACAGATGGTCTTGTATATAAAGCTAAGTTATAACCAACATTACCATTTAGAAATACATTGGATTCAGTACCACTTCCCGTGCTTCCATCGTAAGTATAGCCAAAACCAGTACTAACAGCAGTGGGTCCAGACTCCCAAACTTGATGATAAGTACCATCATAAGACGGAAAATACAATAATGCTTCAACAACCACTTTATTGTATGCGCTCAGATTAATCGACGAAGCAGTTTGACCAGAATTTGATGTTCCATTAAATGAGACAGCCCCACCTCCTACTTTTCCTGAAGCCCCAACGGTTGCGCCAGTAAGATTGATATTTACTCCACCAGCAAGTGCGGTTAGAGATGTGCCAGACGACTCAGTCATCGGCCAATAGTTTAATAATGTGCCTTCGGCTTGGATAGTCGCTTGATAAGCAGGAGCATCTGATACTACCACTACAATAGAAGATGGATTTGTAAGTCCCCCATCATTGGTAACTGAAATAGTTTTTGAACCAACAGATGCGGGGGTGTATGTGAAAGTACCAGTTGTATTTAATGTCGTAAGAGTCACAGATGTAGGTGTAAAAGTTCCTCCTGCTCCACCATCACTAGGGGTGACGATGACATCACTTGAAACTAAATTGTCTGTCCCCACAGTATAATTTGAAGTAGCAATACCATTTGATCCTGTCGTTGGGCCTGAAAGTGTTACAGCTGTCGCTGGAGCCACTACTAAATATGAAATCGCACTTGGGTTTGTTATTCCACCATTATTTGTAACCGAAATATCTCTTGCCCCAGCTGTAATTGGATAATATGTGAAAGTTGCTGTTGGTGTTCCGGAGGAGATAACGACTGAAGTAGGATTAAAAACTCCACTTGCTCCACCATCACTTGGAGTAACTGTAATACTGCCCGTCAGAGCACCATTTGCACCCACCGTAAAAGGAGTAGAAGAAGCACTATATAAACCAGTTGTTGGACCACTTAAAGTAACAGCAGTGGCTGTATTAATTAAATTCGCATGAGCAAGAATTCTTGCTTCACTTAGATCGCTATATATAGCTAGGTGTTGCATTTTTCCTTCCGTAAAAGAAGCATTTGCATTGCGAGCCATTAAATACAAAACTCTATTTCCAAAATTATTTGTACTATTTGTATTATAAGGTCGTGTTGCAGATTGTAAAACTCCATCAATATATAAATCTACTTCGTTCGTTGCGAGCCCCTTATTGTATACAGTAACAATGTGGTGCCAAACTCCAGCCGTTGGACGAGTAAATGTCGCTATGCTATAACCCCCGCTTCCTTGCAAAGCTACGTTTGATGTTGATTCAACTCCACTAACTCCTCCATCTATGTTGAACATAAATGTATCTGCCGGACTATTGGTAACATTTGGACTAAATTCCCAAATAGTTCTTCCAGTAGAAGTATAAGCAGGAACGTAAACCAAAGCCTCCACAACTATTTTATTGTAAGCAGTTAGGTCAAGATTTAAAGCCGTTTGTGCGGAATTTGATGTACCATTAAATGAAATTGCTGTTCCATCTATTTTGCCAGCCTCTCCTGCAGTTGCTCCTGCAACACTAATAGCTGTTCCTCCTTTGGCAGCGGATAAACTTGTCGCACCAGATGCTTCATCCATTGGCCAATAATAAAGTAAATTATTTCCTTCATCTTGTATAGTATCTCTGTATGCCGCAAAAATTGTATTCGGCATGCAAAACAAGAAAATAACTATCGCTAAGAAAATAAATTTTTTATACATAATATATATTTAACCAATGTTAATTTTTAATTCTTCATCAATCCCCTTGTCATCGGTCCGACAATACCATCACCTATGAGATTGTTTGCAATTTGAAACTTGATCACCGCCAATCTAGTAAGTTGACCGAAGAAATTGGTTTCATTGTTTGGTGAACCTACACCTGTAGTAGTTAAGATGTAGCCATG
>JAUPWJ010000062.1 GCA_030916575.1 Patescibacteria group bacterium
CCGCCCGCAGGAGGGGTCTGGGGAGGAATGCGGGCGGGAGCGGGAGATATAGAAAAATTCTTAAAAAGTGCTATAATTTCATTATGTTTTTAGAAGTCAAAAATCTCCGTTTTGCTTTTTGGGATAATAAAGGCAAACAAATACTCAAAGATATTTCGTTTTCTCTGGAAAAAGGGAAAACGCTTGTTATTGTTGGCTCATCAGGATCAGGAAAATCAACAATCTTACGTCTTATCTCTGGTATTTTACCAGAAAAAGATGATTTATTTTCAGGACAGATTTTGGTAAATAATGAAAATCCAAATAAGTTTTTAGAAAAAGGAAAATTGAGTTTCATGTTTCAACAACCAGCTTTATTTCCCAACTATTCTGTAAAAGAAAATATAGAGATTCCTTTGAAGATCAAAAATGAAAAAGAAGATGTAAAGAATATTATAGATACAGTCGGATTAACTCAATATCAAAATTATCTACCAAAACAACTCTCTGGTGGAATGAAAACTAGAGTTGCTCTAGCGAGAAGTTTTGTAACCAAACCAGAATTGTTGCTTTTAGATGAACCTTTTTCCGCGCTTGATATTGCTTGGAAAGACGCCTTATATCACGAATTAAAACAACTCGTGAATAGTTTCAACACAACAGTAGTTCTTGTTACTCACGATATTGAAGAAGCATTGAAATTGGGCGATAAAATTATTTGTTTAGGTATAGATGGCGATATAATCTTTAAGAAAAGTAATGCAAATGAGCAAAATTTATTTTCTCTATTGGAAGAAAAGATTATTGAAAATCATAAATTGAGAAAAAATGAGTATGAAAAAATTTCTTAAATATACAATTTTAATATTCGCTGTTATTGTTATTTGGCAATATTTTGGAGCTACAAATTCTATAGTGAGATTATATATCTCCTCACCCTCTCTTATTATAGATTATTTCAGCGTAAATTATCTCGGACTTTTGGAGGCGACAATGACAACTTTTACAGAAGCTTTTCTGGGGTTGATCCTTGCAACACTATTGAGTTTTACGATAATGATTATCTGTTTTTATAGACCAAAATTTTTGGAGTTTATATTACCAATAATGGTTACCTCGCAAGTGATACCTATAATTGTTCTTGCACCATTTTTTATAATTCTTTTTGGAATTGGCTTAACTTCAAAAATAGCTATGGCTATGGTTATAAGTTTCTTCCCAATATTTGTAAATTTTGTTCAGGGATATAAGGCGATTCCAAAGAATATCCATGAACTTATGTCCATTTATAAAGCACCAATTCTTTTTAGAATCAAACATGCATATTTTCCATTAGCAATGCCAAGCATCATGGCAGGACTTAAAATTAGTGCAACATTAGCAGTAATTGGGGCAATAGTTGCAGAATTTACTGGTGCAAAAATTGGTATAGGAAAGAATTTATTTGTGAGTTCTATACGACTTGATCCTGATTTAATGATGACATCTTTGATATTAGCATCATTGATAGGATTGATAATGTTTGGTATAGTTAGGTTACTAGAAGAGCAATATGGCTCATGGTACCAATAATTATTAGTCATCAATTTATTTTTTATATGAAAAAACACATATTATTAATTTCTTTAATCATATTAGCAGTTATCTTGATTTTTGTTTTTGTAAACAAAAAAGAACCCGTTGATTTTTCGACACTACCAAAGGCATCATTGCAATTTTCATGGTTTCCTAACGCAGTGTTTACCGGTGATATTGTTGGAGTAGAAAAATTTTCTCATGAAAATGGGATTAACTTGAGTGCAATGTTTGGAGGAATCGGAGTAAATCCAATTCAATTGGTAATTGCAGGAGAGCGAACATTTGGCTGGGCTTCCGCTGATGAAGTACTTGTCGCAAATGAGAAAGGAGCAGATTTGGTAATCGTTGGAGTAATCAATGATGTTAATCCTACTGCATTTGCCTCGCTTCCAGAAAAAAATATCACAACATTACAGGATTTCAAAGGGAAAAAAGTAGGTGTTCTTCCATTTGGTGGATCAACAATGCTGTATGAAATTATGCTTAAGAAAAATGGTATCAACCGTCAAGATATATCAGAAATTACTATCTCTGGAGATATAAAACAATTGATTGCTGGCGCGTATGATATTCAGCCAATTCTTATGGCCGACGAAGGTGTTACTCTTGATATAGAGGGTGTGCCACATAATTTGATTATGGCAGAAGATTATGGAACAAAATCAATCAAAGGATATGTATATTTTGCAAAACGGTCTACTGTTGAAGAAAATCCAGAGTTAGTTCAATCATTTGTAAATACAATGGCTGACGGATGGAAATACACCATCAAGAATCCCCAAAAAGCGCTTGAAATTTTTGCTGAACATGTTGCTGACCCAAGCATGAACATGGCTCGAGAAACAAAAGTTCTTGAAACCGCAATTCCGTATATGCTTCGTTACAATAACGAGCCGATCAATTCTGACGTGAGTTATGGTTGGCAAGAAATGGTAGATGAATTGAAATCTGTTGGAGTTTTGAAAAACAATGTTGATTTTGGGAAAGTGCTCAGATTTGAATT
>JAUPWJ010000063.1 GCA_030916575.1 Patescibacteria group bacterium
CTTCTTGAAGGGATTTCACAAAGTGGAATAACCATAATCAAGATGGATGAAAAAATGGACCAAGGACCAATTGTTGCTCAATGGGAATACACATTTCATGATGAAGATACATTCAAGTCACTTCAAGATAAGATGTTTTTGGGTGCAGCAGAAAAAATCCCTCAAGTCATTGAAGATTTACTCGCTCAAAAAATTACTCTCGTAGTTCAAAATGAAGATCAGGCTACCTATTGTCAGATGATTACCAAACACAATGGCTTTATTGATCTTTCATCCCCACCAGAAAAACAAACCCTAAAGAGAATGATTAGGGCTTATTATCCATGGCCAGGGGTCTATACGAAAATCAGAACTACACAGGGAGAAAAGATACTAAAATTATTACCAGATAACAAAGTTCAAATGGAAGGGAAAAATATTGTAAGTGTCGGTGATTTCTTCAATGGGTACCCAGAGCTTAAGCCTGAGCTTGAGGGGTTACTTCTAGAGTAGTTACTTCTTTATCAAATGCTGCAACTTTTTTATACATTCTCAAGCATTTTGTGCAAAGTCTAATTCTTTTTGTTGTTCCATCAACCACGACACGTGTTGCGTGAAGATTTGGTTTGAAAACTTTCACTGTTCGTCTTTTAGAGTGGGAAACGTTGTGTCCGTGAAGAACGCCTTTTCCGCATGATGCACATTTCATTGCCATAATTTTCTTCTTTGAATTGCTAGTATACTAAAAAATAGCTATAATTACAACAAGACTGACTACTCAACGTTTTTGATAATATTATTTACTACCGTTGGAATAAGTCTCATATATATCTTATGGAAGGAATTTTCAGTCCAGTTGGACTTCTCACACTTGGTATCCTCATTTACTCAGCAATTCTTCATGAAATTGCTCATGGATATGTCGCGGAAAGATTGGGTGATCCAACAGCACGTCTCATGGGCAGACTTACCCTCAATCCAAAACCACACATCGATCCTTTTTTAAGTATTATTCTTCCACTTTTACTTCTACTTTCAAATTCTGGAGTTATTTTTGGAGGTGCCAAACCAGTACCTGTTGACCCGTTCAACCTTAAAGATGGGAGAAAAGATATTGCCCTTGTTTCTCTCGCTGGGCCTGCAACAAATATTGTTCTCGTACTGATAGCAACATTAATTTACAAACTTTTTGGGCTTGGAGGACTCCAAATGACGACAGTTGGACTTATTGCTTCAATTGTCACTGCAACAATTATCAAAGTTAATTTATCGCTTGCAATCTTTAACCTCTTACCTATTCCACCACTTGATGGATCAAAAGTATTTTCACTTCTTCTTCCTGAAAAAATTGCGGATACATACCTTTCTTTTGGCTCTGTAGGAACACTTATACTTCTGCTTCTTATTATGTTCCCTATTGGTGGTTTTTCTCTTATGAGCGTTGTAAGTAATCTTTATCTTTTCTCACTTTCTCTTCTCGGTCTCAGCTAAAGGAAAAGACTATAAACCTTGACACCTCATACCCTCAACCGTATACTGATGCTGCTCTTTGTTACTTGCGGAGATCGTAATATTTTTTCTCTACAAATCATAACTTTTGAGGTACTCTATATTCGCCATCTGGTGGATTGGAGGACAAGGTGGGGTTTTGAACCTTCGGGTAAAGACAGCCTCCCTATTTTTTTTCTCAGAGGAAATGAACGGTCTATTCCACGGTATGCAAAGAGCAGAATTTATTAAAAAGATCACAGAATTCTGTGATCTTTTTTTGTGATAGAGCATCTTCACTAGGGGTTGCTGGCAAAGGAGAGATTTTGATACAATGAACCCTACTGGATTTGTTTGGAACTAAAACAAATCTGTAAATGCGCGGTTACGCCGCTCGCGGTATTAATACCGGCGTCGCGCACCCTTATAGGGAAAGCGTTGGAGAAAACCGTGAGGTTTGATCCACGACAGCGCCGACTTAGCTCAGTGGTAGAGCAGTTGTTTTGTAAACATCAGGTCATCAGTTCAAATCTGATAGTCGGCTCAGAACTCCATCCTGCTGGGTTGGCAGAGCAGCAATTGCACGTGGCTGTAGACCACGCGGCCGAAAGGCCTCCGGGGGTGCAAGTCCCTCATCCAGCACATCAAAGCGTATGGCGGAATATAATTCAAGCTATACGCTTTTTTTAAAGTTGCCGATGTGGCTCAGTGGCAGAGCACGTTCTTGGTAAGAACGGGGTCACGGGTCCGATTCCCGTCATCGGCTCACGTATTTCATTTCTGCCTCGGATTGTGTATAATATGCATCTAGAAGGAAAAAGCTATGGCAAAAAAAGGTGAACATCGAATAACTTTGGGTCTCAAATGTACTGTTTGCAAAAACAGAAATTATGTCACAACTAAGAATAAAATGGAGACGCCAGAGAAATTAAAATTAAATAAATTCTGTAGTTTTTGTCGAAAAGTTACAGAACATACTGAAGTTGAAAAGCTAAAGTAATATTTAAAATTTTAATAATATAAAGACAAGCGCCAGTGGCGCTTTTTTTGTATAATAAAGACCATTAGCTATTGGCTAATTTTAGGGGTGTGGTGAAACGGTATCACAGCAGTCTCCAAAACTGCTTTTCACGGTTCGAATCCGTGCGCCCCTGCACATTTACCACTTGTATATAAATATTTAAAATCTACAATATCCCCATGGCTATTGTTCCCTACCAACAAACACTTACTCACAGCTGCTTGGCAGCTTGTTTTTTAATGCTTCAAGAAAAAAACTTTACAGAAATTGATGAGAAAGAATTGGCAATGAATGGCTCTAGTAGAAAATATCCATTTTATATGGTTGGTATTTCTGCGGAGTTTATCAAAAAATATGATGGCAAAATTACGATTTATGCGGACAATAATTTCTTTACTGCCACCCTTCAAAAAGGAATTACGGGAGATAAAAAGATTAATGTTATTCATAAGAAAATAGACATGCATCTTATCTCTAAACTGCTTAAGAAAAAACCAATAATATGTCATATTGACGACCATGCACTTGGTGACTTCTCTCACGCATCCCACTTTATTATCCTAGAAAAAGAAAGTGAAAAATTTATTACTATTATTGACCCTTGGAACGGAAAGAAATATAAAATTAGTAAAACTAAACTAACTGAAGCAATTTCTGATTTAAAAAATCATATAAAAATGTGCCCACTTTTATTTTCAATTGAAACATAATCAGCTCTAACATAGTCAATTAAGGCCTGCAAATAGCCCTATAGTGTTGACCAGTTTTTCTTTTTTTGCTACACTTCTCCACATTATGACAGAAACAATTAGAACCCTACCAAAATTTTCACCTATTCGCACTTCAGTTGCTGAACAAGTGCGTTTTGCGAGGCAACTAGACCGATCTGGTGATTACATAACGACACGGAAATTAAGTAACTATATTGATTCATTCGCAGGTCTTACAGAGTTATTTAATCATATAAAAACCATTAATCCTCAAGGTACCGTATTAGATATCGGCGCTGGAAAAGCATTTGCAATATCCGAACTTAATATGTCAGAGATTGGAAATGGACTTGATTACTTAGCAACTGTTTTGACACGCCCTCAAAATGCATCTATACCTGCAGAGAAAATTATTAGCACAACTGCTGAGAACCTATTTGGTATTCCAAATGAATCAATTACGGGGATCCTTTCATGTTATGGGCTAGCTTACAGCGTTGCACCAGAACGCGTAATACGTAGAATAGATGAAGTACTAGTTGATGGTGCACCATTAAAAGCGACTTTTTATGGAAAGATACTATCACCCTCTTTACAAGAAGACTATCACGGGCTACAAGACTCGAGTAGATTCCTATGGGAATTAAAAAGATTAAATTATGACATTGCCACGCAAAAACATATGGCAGGTGAGATTGTTCTAGCAATAAAACCTGGTGGGAAATGTACCATATCAGCATCAGATTTATTAGCACAGGATGAAAAAATATATTGGGATAGTTTTCAAAAAGAAAAATAAATATTGGTAATTCAAATAACGAAACACAACATAGTCACTCAGCCCCTGCACCAACCTTTAGGTTCAACAGTTACTTATACTCCTGACGAATCTTCGAACTTTGCTATAATTCAACCATGCATGATCAAAAGAAACTCTGGAATAAAGCCCACGAACAAGAATCTATTCATCATTACTCCACACAACCCACTAGCTTCTTTGAGGAAGTAAATAAAATCATCCCGCCAGCTTCAAGAATCCTCGAGTTGGGATGTGGTGTTGGCAATGATTCAATTGGATTTGCAGAAGCTCAACATACTTTAATTGCCACTGACTTATCAGAAGTAGCTATTAATAAAAATAAAGAACGATTCAAAAATATTCCTAATTTAAATTTCGAAACACTTGACATGAGTGAGCCTTTGAGGTTTCACGATAATGAGTTTGATGCTATTTATGCTAGGTTATCACTTCATTATTTTACTAATGAAGTAACAAGAAAGATTTTTAGTGAAATACATAGAGTTTTGAAGCCTAATGGTTACCTTTGCTTTATCTGCAAATCGACAAATGACCCCCTCTATGGAAAAGGAACAGAAATAGAAAAAGATATGTTTGAGCACAACGGCCATATTCGCCACTTTTTTAGTGAGGAATATGCAAAATCTCTATTAGAAAATAAATTCAAAATAGAAAAAATTGAAAGCGGAGATGAAAAGTTTTATGGTAATAATTCTGCTTTTGTGAAAAGTATTTCAAGAGCAATAAAGTAACTAAAAGCATATTGAGGCATTGTTGATGTTTTCCAATATCAAAAGAGTTAATTTTGTCCCATAAAGTTCAGAGCTTACCAAAGGATGCACATTCACACCCGTACTTGCCAAACATCTTCTCTTCTGAAATACTTAAGATATGGAAAATCAAAATCCTCAAGGAGAACAACCAACTCCTCCATCTACCCCTCACCCTGTACCATCAACTCCAACAAGCAAACTCCCACTTATTCTTGCTGGCTTTTTAACAGTACTGATTATTGGAGGCGGTGCTTATTATTTAGGAATGCAAAATAATTCTCAAACCCCATATTCTCTTACACCAACTCCTACACTTATGGAAGAGTCAACAGAACTAACTAAAATTACTCCAACTCCCCTTCCAACGTCAGCTGTTAATGATCAAAGTGACTGGAAAACATTTA
>JAUPWJ010000001.1 GCA_030916575.1 Patescibacteria group bacterium
GTTAAGATCATCGCATTACCACTAACCATACTTACGCTAGGCATATTCTCGCTTGTTATAAACGCTCTATTTATTCTGCTCGCCGCCGCTATTGTGCCGAGTTTTAGCGTTGCAGGCTTTTTGCCGGCTTTCTGGTTCTCTATAGTGCTATCACTCATCAACGCTTACTTTAACTTATTTCAAGACAAAAAATAAAATTAGGAACTCACAAGGACCATTCTTGCATAAAGTTAAATAGATAAAAACTTAGGCTTTCTTGATGAATTCAGTTTTGAGGACAATGCCTTTCATTCCGTCAATGCTACATTCTATTTCGTTTTCGTCATCAGTCAGGCGAATACTTTTTGCTTTTGCGCCCCTTTTTATAACAGTAGAACTACCTTTTAGTTTTAAATCTTTTATTAGAACAATACTGTCGCCATTTGCGAGAATGTTGCCATTACTATCTTTTACCACTATTTCCTCATCTTCATTTTCCATAGAGTGATTATATAATGTGTCGTCGAAATAAGCTATTTTTACCAATTGTGTTGTTTTTATTAAAATAAAAAATAGTTTATAATAAAGTCATATGTGGATATACATTTTACTAGCAGTTTGTTTATATTTTACCCCGACCATTATTGCTTTTCATAGGAAGAAGAGAAATAAAAATGCGATTCTAGCATTAAATTTTTTCCTTGGCTTCACTATAATTGGTTGGATTATATCTTTGATTTGGGCTTTGACCCAAGACGGCATCGTAGTAATTTCTAAAAAAGAGTAATTACAAATAGTAATTTGTAATAAAGATACCGTAGCACCAACCCCCCAAATCCCAAGTCTTCTATTCTCTAATTCGCACGAATAGGCGAATAGTGTTATTTACTGTTTACTCTTTCCACAAGTCTCCCTTATTTACTCTATTGTCTAATTCGTTCGAATGGTACAATAGTTGTATGAGAGAATATGAAAAAATTCTAAAGGCACTCGCAAATAAAAGACGTTTGCAAATAATTAAATTTCTCAAAGAGAAAAAACAAGCCAATGTCGGCGAGATTTCTGACCACATAAAATTGTCTTTCAAGGCAACTTCAAAACACCTTGCTGTACTCTCAGGTGCCGATTTACTTGAAAAAGAACAGAAAAGTTTATCTATGTATTATTTTCTCGCACCCAAGTTGCCACCAATGGCTAACGCTATAATTTCTATTATCTAGCTCACAATTATCTATGGTCTAATTCGCGCGAATAGGCGAATAGTATAAATAAATAATTTGTTAAATAATTTATAAGAACTGTCTTATTGTAGGCTTCAAGATCCATTTGGTACTTTATTCGGAAGGGTATATGATATAGCTATGGAAGGACCGAACTTTAAAGAAAAGATTAGTTTAGAACATGGGAAAAACATGCTTCACAAGTCAGTACCATTTTTCAAGTGGGTATTTATTATCGCTCTTGGTTTTGGTTTGGGCAATCTTTTGAATGATATTCTCTCTCCGAGTTATTTTACTTATCCTGAAGATGATACAGCATATGAAGATGTGTCTTATGAGGGTTGTACTGTTGCAGGAATAAACTTGCACGGCAGTATCGTGACATATGTACCAGCGCATGCAGAGAATGATTCGTATTTTGATTATGATGTAGTTGGCAGTGAAGACATACTTTGGGCAATAGACAATGCAAATGAAGATGCAAATATACACGCTATCGTTATTGAAGTAGATTCTCCGGGTGGCTCACCTGTAGCTGGGGAAGAAATTGCTAAGGCTATAAAAAATAGTCCGAAGCCAGTGGTGGCATTTGTGAGAGACATGGGTGCTTCGGCGGCGTATTGGGCTGTATCTAGCGCAGAGAAAATCTTTGCTTCTAGAAATTCTGAAGTGGGAAGTATCGGAGTGACGATGTCGTATTTAAATAATGTAGAGAAGAATAAAACTGAAGGGTATCAATTCGAGCAACTTTCTTCAGGGAAATTTAAAGATGCTGGCAGTACAGATAAAGCTCTAACAAAAGAAGAAAAAGAACTCTTTCTAAGAGATGTAAATATCATATATGAAAATTTTATGGAAGACATTTCAGTTTATCGTGGTATTCCAATAGAGAAAGTCAGAGAGTTTTCTGACGGCTCCACAGTCCTCGGCGCTCGCGCCCTTGAGCTCGGAATGATAGATGAAATCGGAGGAATAAATGAAGTAAAAAATTACTTAAAAGAAATCCTAGAACCCGAGCCTGTGATTTGCTGGTAGACTCTCTATTCTTTGTTTCATTCAAATGGTAGAATAATATTGTGAAAATTATGAAAAAATGTGATCTAGTGAAATGTCTAAAGAAGCATAATAAAAAAGTTCAAAAGTTTTTTTCAGGTTTTACTCTCATAGAACTCTTGGTAGTAATAGCTATTATTGGTATTTTAGCTACTGTCGTTATGATTTCTCTTAGTGCTGCAAGAGAAAAAGTGCGTGATGCAAAAAGAAAACAAGATGTTAAACAAGTAGACACAGCTATAAGTCTGTATATGGATGATCATGATGGATCACCGCCAGACTTGGGTGACTCAAACTGTGTAAATTTAAGTAGTTCCGATATAAATTGCATAGCATCCTCTGAAACAAATCCTGCGAATTGGACTATTCTAGAGACTCAGTTACAGCCATATATAAGTGAATTGCCATCAGACTCTTGTGTGAATTGTTCAGAAACTGTTACTTTTGAATATATTTATCATGCACCAGCTGGGGTGAATGCATCTTTGGACCCAGTAGTGCCAGATTTTTCTGGTAAAACATATAGTATATTTGCAAGTGCTTTAGAGAGCAATGAAGAAGAATCTTTTGGTTATGGTCCTAGTGTGCCTGCGTCAGAAGGAGCACCAGCAGCACCTGTAGCTAGTGTTGATCTAGTAGCAAATCCAGATCCAGCACTGCGCACAACTACTTGGACTAGTAGCAACGTAACTTCTTGTACAGCAACGGGTGGTGATCCTGATGCGGTTTGGGCTGGTGCAAAGTCTACAAGTGGAAGTTATGTTACTCCAGCGTATTTAATGGGCGCTACGGTAACTTATATACTTACTTGTACCGGAGATTATGGTCCCGCGTCGGATTCTATTACTTTTGTTGTCGGAGGAGGTGGTATGCTGGTGGCACCTAGTGACCCTTAGAAATCTATACAATTATTTATATTGAATGAAATTAAAAATCAATAAGAAGAAATTACGGAAAATAGAGCCGACTCGGAATGCTTTTTTATCATTGGCGAGTTCGATAATATATCAGCAAATTTCTACTAAGGCTGGGAATGCTATTTATGGAAAGTTTTTGAAACTTTTCGGACGAAAAAAACCTAGCCCAGAATTATTTTTAAATTTTAGTATTGCAGAGTTGAAATCTGCAGGCATATCTCCACAGAAGGCAGGGTATTTAAAAGACTTGGCGGAGAAATTTGAAAACAAAACTATCAATCATAAAAATTTTCATAAGATGAGCGATACAGAAGTGAAAGAGCATTTATTGCAAGTCAAAGGTATCGGTCCATGGACAGCAGATATGTTTTTAATTTTCGCTTTAAATCGTCCAGATATTTTGCCAGTGGGGGACTTGGGTACTAAAAAAGGATTTCAAAAAGCATTTAAATTAAAATCTTTACCAAGTGAAATCCAAATGCTAAAACTCGCAGAAGATCATAATGGTGAACGTACAATGCTGACTCTATACCTTTGGGACATTTTAGATAATGAATAAAAAGAATGAAAAAAGTAGAGAAGAAAAAAAAATTAAAGAAAATAGGGAAAAACTCTAAGAAATTCAAATTCAAAAGCAAGGTCATTGTCTGGGCTCCGAATGGCTACACCAAGGGGGATAATAGCGGAGCTTGGCGTTTCGCCCGAGTACCAGAGAATATCTCCGCAAAAATTAAAGAATTACAAAAAGGGAAACTTCGTCGGGGTTGGGGTGCTGTATATGCGAATGCGAAAATA
>JAUPWJ010000064.1 GCA_030916575.1 Patescibacteria group bacterium
CACCCTTTACGCCCAATGATTCCGGATAACGCTTGAGGCTCTCGTATTACCGCTCCTGCTGGCACGAGATTGGGAGCCCCTTATTCATGAGGTAACGTCAATAATTTCCTCCCTCATAAAAGATGTTTACGCCCCGAAGGGTGTCATCCATCACGCGGTGTCGCTCCGTCACACTTTCGTGCATTGCGGAAGATTCTCGACTGCAGCCTCCCGTAGGAGTTTGGACCGTGTCGCAGTTCCAATGGTGGGGGTCAGCCTCTCAGCTCCCCTAAGCGTCATAGCCTTGGTAAGCCATTACCTTACCAACTAGCTGATACTACGCAGGCCTTTCTAGAAGCACTCAATCTTTACCCCGGAGGGTCTATCCGGTATTAGCAAAACTATCGACTACTTATCCCAGACTTCGAGGTACGTTCCCACGCGTTACTACCCCGGTCGCCACTAACCAAAATAATTTCTCGACTTTGATATAATCTCAGTTTTAAAACTAATAGGTTCGTTCGACTTGCATGCCTTATCCACACCGCCAGCGTTCATCCTGAGCTAGGATCAAACTCTATTTTAAAACTTACTTTTAAGTAAGCTAGAACGAAACAAAATACAGAATACTATATTTTGTTACTGGTTTCTTTACTCTATTATCTTTGTTATCGGTTTATCATTTTTTTTGGACTCTATATATTTACTTTGGATTAAAGTAAATAATAGACTTAAATGAACCATCTCAAAATTTGAGAAGGTTCTAGGTTTGTTATATGCATAACTATTTAGTTGTCAAAGTAACATTCGTCTTTTATAGCTCTCAATAATTGGATTTTTTAATAAAAGAAAATCCGCCGAAAAAGCAGATATGACTTGCGATTCCTTCTATTCTAATAAAACATAGAAATAGTCGGAACTAAATTATTATACAAGTGACATATTTATTTTTTCGATATTGCTTCAGCTATAAAGCAACGTAGGCCCTATTATATACAGACCGAAAAAGAAGTCAAGCTTTTTAATAGACTATTTTTTTATATCTAAATTACACAATAAACATAACCTTTTTGTCTACAATTTAAGCCGTAAAAAATGTTAAAAATAAAAGCCCCGCGCCAAGGCGCGGGGCTCGCTTACGGAACCGATCCGAATCGAACATTGGTTGGGATAATCCCTCCAATGTTAAAAAGAATCAGATCCCTGTCGTTATTCTGTCCAGTGTACTTCGTAACACCGTCCATATTCACATCAGTGTTCAGGTATCCACCAGTGGTATTGGTTGGAGAAACTCCTCCAATATCTTGAAGGAGAAGGTCTCTGTCGTTACCTTCTCCAATATATCGGATGGAGTTATCACCATTCACATCCCCTTCCCAAAGACACCAAGATGAACCGATTTGTTTCCTCAACCCAGCTCCAAAAACTGGAATTGAGGAAAGAGTGAAGTCGATAGTGTCACTGAGACTTACCGGAGTGGCAGTCATTACTGCCAGATGGTTGCGATGTTTCAGCGCAAGATAGTACTGCCCTGTATCAAGGTCTATGACTGGTGGATTTACTCCGTTTGTAGAAACAATCACTCCGTCTCTTCTTAAAAGCGAAGGGATTGATCTTAGAACTTGTTGAGGATTGTACGGATGGCGAAGCTCAACAAGAATCCAATCAACGATGGCGGTGTCTCCAGACACCGCAAGTACTTCAGAGGTCACAGTCTTTGAAGACCCATAGGGATCAACCAGAGGGACAAGTCCTTGCGTGCGAAGATCATCTCGCAGTAAATCTAAACTGTCTACGAAAGGACCAGCAATAAATGCGCGCAAGTGCAAAGATTGGCTTGGGACAATGGAACCAAATATGGCCACGCTATCTATTGAAAAGTATCCTGCCGTTTGAGATGGGGCACCATCTCCATATATGCGAAAGGTTACTTGCTCAAAGCCGTTTACGGTAAACGAGTCCAGTGGAATAGACCACTTATGCCAAGACACATCTGACTCACTCAAGAGTATGGCGTCTATCGCTGAGCCGTAGAGATCTTTATGCGAACGAAAGTCAAACCTCCTTGGCCCTAAACTATTCCTCTTATACCAAAGAGAAACTGAGTCTACGACCATGGCAACACCTCCGTCCACAAAGAAACGGAATTCAGTCCAAGTATCAGTGTAAGTATGGATACTTGAATCTGGGTACCACCCTCTAACTGAGTTAGCCCAATCAAAAGGACTTCCGGAGACCCCTGGCACGGGATTTCCGTTCAGTGGATACAAAGAGCTATACCTAACATCATTAACATCCATAATAGATGTGTCACTTATAAATGTTGGGAAGAGTGTGTGGGTGCCGTCCACTCTTTCAAAATCCCACCTAATCAAGGTTTGGGAATTTGAATTAGAAATGAAAAGAACGAAAAGGAGGGTCAGGAGAGCTTTCATGGTTTCCAGGGTTTTGTGTTTATGTAAATTTTAACAATTTTTTAAAATACACAAAGCTCTTCTGTGGAATTTTGTATACTTAATAAATACTATCATTTCATATATAATAAATAGAATAAAATGACAAATCCCAAGCAATCTATATATAGAATATTAAGGTGGTCAGAAAAATATACTAGGACAGATATGTTATATCTGGTTAAATCTAATTACTGGTTAAATCTTAACTTTATATCTACAAGTATACTGTCTTTCACTCTTTCGGTTTTTTTTGCTAATTACTTATCAAAAGAAACTTTCGGATTATACCAATTCGTCCTGTCCTCATTCTCAATAATTGCCACCTTTACGTTAACAGGTATGAACACGGTGATTACAAAACACACGGCATTGGGGCTAGAAGGAACCATGCAAAAATCAATCAGATCTCAATTTTTGTATGGCCTAATACCATCCTTAATATCATTTTTTGTATCTGCCTGGTATTTCATGAACAACAATATCGAATTGTCGGTAAGTTTTTTATTAATGTCTATTTCAATACCGATAATAACAACTTTTAATTCTTTCAATTCTTTTTTAATTGGCAAAAAAATGTTTAAAAAACATTTTACCTACAATTTTATATTTAATATTACTTACTACGGATTAATGATTTTTATTGTATATAAAAATCCTAATCTTGTGTGGCTAGTTTTTGGTAATTATTTAGTTACCTCAATACTAAATTATATATTTTATAAAAAAACAAAAAAACATGTAGAGAATGATAATTTTAGTAAGGATTTTAATAATTCAGCAATACATCAAAGTATATCAAACATATTACCATCGATATTAACCACAATAGATTATATACTAATTTATAAAATACTTGGGCCGTCAACTCTCGCAATATATTCTATAATCTCAGCAATACCGACAAGACTATTTGGTTTTATAAGAAATATAACCGCGTCAGCAACACCTAAAATATCTACACAATCTGAGGAAAATGTTAGAAATAATATTTCTCAAAAAGTATTAAAGTTTATATTGTTAGGAACAATTGTAGGTACTTTTTATTTAATAGTAGCAGAACCAATATTTAATGTATTTTTTCCCACATATAAAGAATATATAAAATTGTCCTATCTTTATATAATACCGGCAATACTTTCAGTAACCTCGTCTTTTACATCTACGTATTTTATCCTGACTCAGAGTAAAAAAAATATTTATGTATACAACACTATTTATCCAATATTAAGTATTTCAAGCGTAGTTGTTGGAGGTCTATACATGGGAATAATTGGAGTGATCATAGGAAGATCTATCGGATATTTATTTACTATAATTATTTCATTAATACTAATAAAGAATATTAGTATTAAAAATCAATAATTTTTAATCTATTACACTCCGCAAGAATCTCCAAGGCTCTACTTTTTGAAGAGTGATTTATTAAAATATCTTTATATTCTTCATGTAAGTCATCTTGATTATATTCTGTATTTAAGATTTTATAAATTTTTTCCAACTGATAATTAAAATCAAACAGATTATTAAATTGAAAAATTCTTTTATAATTTAGCCTATCGCTGTCTGGGTGATAGATATCCAATCTCTCGGTCAAAAGAATGCAGTTGTTGGCTAAAGTCTCCCAGAACCTAAGAGTATCAAACCCTCCACCGCCGACAGAAACACCAACTTTAGCCCGAGCTAATATAGAGTAAAACTCTTCCCTTCCTGCAATTTTATTAATGTCGTGAGAAAATCCTTTTGTGGTGCCAATAAAATACTTTAAATTATTTTTTTCACAAAAATCTTTAAGGATTTTTGTGCAATATCTCCTCATAATTGGATAAGCATCTTGACCAAACATACATACGAAATCTATGTCTTTTTGTATATGATTTTCATATTTTATAAATCTCCTTTCTATTCCAAAAGGTATAGGTAAAATACCATTTAAATATGGTTTCTCTCTTCTTAGGTAGAAAGCGACTTTTTTCTTAATCAAGAAGTCAACAGCACCAGGACCATCGTACTTACCCTCTAAAACCTTAGACTGAATATTGAAATCAAATCTATTATCATGTTTATATTCTGATCCATCCAGAAAAACAGTCTTGTCCCACCGCCCTATTTTATCTGCAACCAAATGATTCAGTTCTTTATACCTAAAGCAAAGAAAAATCACATCTGCAGTTTTTTTTCCGTAATCAATAAATTCTTCTTCTTTTGTGAAAAATTTTTCAACCTCTGATAAATTAGGACTAGGATATTTATTAAGAATCTTAAATTCTATTTTAAAACCATTTGATATTAAATCAAGTAGTCCGTCAACAACCGTGTCTAGAAGATAGTCTCCGTTTTTAGTTGGTGGAATTATTGCAATTTTCAACATATTATTTAGCCTTTTTTAAGGTAATAATCATTGTTCTTAAAAATGCCCCATAGTGAATTCCTAAAAGTTCTAGTATTTTTTTTATAAATCTTTTTATTGGATTTCTGGTCCTATTATCAAAAACAATTTCAAGGCCAGCTTCTTTAGCCATTTTTTTAAAATCGAAATAACTTATAAAATGAAGATTCCAATCTTCAAGAGGACTAGAGTTAAATGCTTTTAAAATAAACTGAGTAGCGGGTCTTGGTAAGTAACTAATAAAATATAGACCAGTATGACTTTCTTTTAGTGAATATTTATTAGGAAAAGAAATATAAAAAAAACCATCATCTTTTAGTGTCCGGCCAACTTCTTTTAAAACATCTGACGGGTAACTCATGTGTTCTAAAACACTAGTACTATATATAAAATCAAATGATTTATCTTCAAATGGGAAGATTTTACCGTCATACAAATTCAAACTAGCTGTTAGGGATTTGTCACTCAAAGTTTTCTCTGCAATTTTTAACAGAGCGCCCTCTGTTTCAAGACCATAACCAAAAGAACCATTTTTAATAAAATGTGACAACATAATCCCATTGCCAAATCCGATATCTAACACTTTTTTATTATATGGATTACCAACTTGTACTAAAAAATCCCCATAGAAACTTTCTGCATTTTTTTCCTTATTCAGCCAATCAGAAACGAATTTCTCAAACTCATAGTAACTAGACCTTGGAAGAACTTTTTTGGTATACTCCCTTGCCAAAATCTCAAAGTTATTCATTCTAGATAAAACAAAAATATGCTCAGAATATAGGCCGATAGATTCTAATAATCTTCTAATAAAACCAATTCCAAATCCGTACCCAGAAAAAACAGGTCCTTTGATGTGTGTAACCACCGAGTAGCCCGCCTGCTTAAATTTCTTTTCCCAACTTTTACGTCCATACAAAATAAATTCCTTTAAATGACCATCGTAATTACCATGTACTTGGGGTAAAAGTATACTCTTCACCTTTGATATTTTTTTTACATCTTTTATATCTACTGAGTTAATATTATTTTTATTGTTATCAGAAAATCCACCGAAAAGCTTTTTATTTTTTTTAAAATTTAAAATTCTTTCTACGAATAATTTAATTAGATAAAAAAAATGAAGGGATATATATGAAACCTTAATCATACGACTCGGGACCACATGTATCGCATATCCGTCATCCTTTAAAAAATTTATTGTATCCCTGAGGAAAATGTCTGGCTTTGATAAATGCTCCAGCATGTTTGATGAAAAAATAACATCAAACTTTTTATCAATTATTTTATTTTCAATATTGTCTGCGTCTATTTTTTTATAGATTACACCATCCACAAAATATTGACTATCTAACCTTTGATGATTTAAATCACTTGATACATAGTAATCAAATTTTTTAGACAACAACATAGTCTGATAGCCATCACCTGCTCCAAACTCAATACATGATTCAAGCTTCTTGTTTTTTAAGAAATCAATAATTATATCGATTTCTCTTTTTCTTATAGATTGTAATTA
>JAUPWJ010000065.1 GCA_030916575.1 Patescibacteria group bacterium
AGCTCCTATGTATATGTGGCTTGTTTCATTCCAAGTATTTAAACTGGAATCTGTGCCCCATTCAAACCATGAAGTTGTGTGATTGCCTCCAGGGTTAACCGAACCGTTTAATACAGCTTCATTAGTATTAATATTTACAGAAGAAGCAGCATTAGCAGTATTTACTAAAGTAGTAAAAAGTCCCAGAATGAAAAACACTATTATTAATTTTTGAATATTTTTTTTCATATTTTTTCTTAGATTTTTTTAGAGGTGTGTTTGTGTTCCTGTGTATGTAGGAGGATTTCTGTGATCTTCGTAATGATTATTCACAACTTTTTGAGGGCGAGTATTGTTGTAGCCTGCACGAGCAGCTAGGATAATAAGTAAGATTAACAATAGTAACAATAACCATCCAAGTAGGGAATTTGGCCAGAAACCATTTCCGAATATTGCAGAAGCTCCAAGTACTGTGCCAGTGTCAATTGTGTTTTTTGAGTAAGCAAATACTTCTTCTTGGTTTTCGTTTCTAACAATAGTGTATGCAAGGTTTGCAGCTACAACTACTACTTTTCCTAACTCAGCATCAGCAGTTACTTCAGCAGTAACTATTACACTTCCAGATTCTCCTACATTTAAGTCTCCGATATTTACAACCACTGTATTATTCTCTTCAGAGAAGTAGCCACGAGAAGTGTCTACAAAACGAAGTTCCTTCGGAAGATGTATTTGTAAAATGACATTGTATAAATCTTCTTTAGAAATATTTCGGTAGTCAATAGTGTAATCTAATACTTCACCAATACGTATTACTTCATCATCTCTATCTACATCTAAGAATACTAGTGAATGACGGGCAGTACCAGAATATTCATTTGATACTACTGTAGTCGTATTTCGTACAACTGTTGTACTAGAACCCGCTACACTTCCACCTGTATTTGTTCTAAAAGTTGAGATATCACCACGAGACGTTCCGTATTGATTTACAACTACTGCTCTATAGAAGTAAGTTGTGGAAGGGGAAAGTCCAAATAAGCTGAAAGAATAAGGATTACTTCCTGATATACCTATTGTATTGCTTGGTGTAGATGCTCCTAGGAATGAACTTGTACCCCATTCAAAATAACCAGTTGAGATTACATTTCCATTTATAATTCCTAAACCATTTAGTCGAGCACTAGATGAGCCGATATTTGTAGCTAATGTTGTGACCGCTTGTGGAGCACAATTAACATTTGCACAAGTATTATTATTTGTTTCAGTATCTTCAGTCCTAAATGAACGAATAGAGCCGTAATCTGTACCACTATCATTTCTAGCTACTGCTCGGAAATAATAAGTAGTGTCCCTACGAAGTCCAGTAATTCGTTCACTAAAGTCGTCGCCTTCATCATTCTCACGTACATCTTCTTCGTTAGTTTCATCTCCATCGCCATCTTCTACATCATTTCTGTCGTCACCATATTCGAACCAGATTTCTGCTCTGTCGTCATTACCAATATCTACGAATTCAAGATTTAGTGTTGCAGAGGTTGGAGCTACGTTAGTCGCAGATTTTGTAGTAACTTCAAGGTCGTCATTATTATCATTGTTGTCATCATTACCTACAGATACAGTTACAGAGTCCGATGTAGAGCCTGTAGAATTGTGACAAGTAATTAAATAAGTAGTATTTTGAGATAGACTTCCAGTGTAAAAAGTTCCAGAAAGTCCTTTTGATCCAGCCCAACTATTTGAGCCTTCAGTACCGTTACAAGAAGTTGTACTTGTACTTGTCCAGTAAAGAGTTGTTGCATTATTAAGGTCAACAGTACTTGGACTTGCCCAAAGACTTACTGTCGGTGCGGGTGTTTGTGGAGGAGGATTATAAGGTTGTCCTGATACATAAATTGTTACAGAGTCGGAAGTAGAGCCAGAACTATTTGTACAAGTAATATTATAAGAAGTTGTAGAAGTTAAATTTCCAGTGTAGAAAGTTCCACTTGTATTCTTAGGTCCTGACCAACCATTACTTCCGCCAGTTGCATTACAAGTTGTTGCATTTGTTGAAGACCAAGAAAGCATACTTGTGCCGTTGTAGGCTACACTCATTGGGTTCGCAGTAAGGTTTACAGTAGGACTTGGAGTAGGAGGAGGGTTGTAAGGTTGTGAACCAACATTTACAGTTACAGAATCTACAGCAGAGCCAGAACTATTTGTACAAGTTATGTTGTAAGTTTTATCACTAGTTAAATTTCCAGTGTAGAAAGTTCCACTTGTATTCTTAGGTCCTGACCAACCATTACTTCCGCCAGTTGCATTACAAGTTGTTGCATTTGTTGAAGACCAAGAAATTACTGAAGAACCGTTATAAGCAACATTCATTGGATTTGCAGTTATACTTACAGTAGGATATTGAACTGGAGGAGGAGGATTATAAGGCTCCGGTGCTACATAGACAGTTACAGAGTCAGAATCAGACCCAGAACCGTTTGTACAAGTTATAGAGTAAGTAGTTGTATTATAAAGTGCGCCAGTATTGAAAGATCCACCGTTTGGGTTTTTATATCCTGACCAACCATTTGAGCCACCAGAACCATTACAAGCAGTTGCATTGTAAGCATCCCAGTTTAAAGTTGTAGAGCCACCATAAGATAGGTTTGTATTATTTGCATATAAATCTACAGAAGGAAGTTGTTGCGGAGGAGGTGGTGGGGGAGGAGTGCTACCTGATGTTGTGAAAAATACCCAACTTGAAACTGTATTACCAATTGCATTTTGAGCTTCAACATGAAATTGATATGAAGTGTTTGGAGTAAGTCCAGTTAATGTATAAGGAGTCATTGTGACGTTTGAACTTCCATTACCAACATTCTGATATCCGAGTGCTCCACTTGTAGATGTTTCAAACCAAGCATTGGTATTTGAACCATTAGGATTTACCACTGCATTTAGTTTTGCAGAAGTAGAAGTTATGTTTGTTGCAGTTACTGAGTTAAAATAAGGTGCTCCGACAGCTTGCACGTTACTTCCTAAAGCAAAAAAACCTAAAACAAACGACAAGACTATTAATTTTTTTGTAATATTTTTCATAATTTTTCTTCTCACCCCCTTCCGGAGATATGCTTAATTTATAATACTTTTTTGATAAAAAATTTGACATATATATACTATCATATTCCAGTAAAAAAGTCAAGACCCTATTATATTTTTATAAGAGACCATCCTTGACTTTTTGTGTGTATGTGATATACTATATTGTGTGTTTTGTTCGTTGAAAATGGTTTTTTAGTAACGGAATTGCCTCCTTGGATGTTAAATAGAAATTTTTAATTTCAAGGAGGCAATTCTGTCTACTTTTTATATAACCTTAATAAATTCATAAGTCATGAGAGTACTTTTCTTTTTCTTTGCACTCGTGTTTTTCACTCTTACAGTGAACGCACAGAATCCTATTTACCTTCAGACCAGCGTTAATGCTGACTCAAGAACAAATATGGATATGATTACAATATCTGTTCCAGACAACCGTGATACTCTGTGCCATACATTCGTATGGAATACAGGCGACACATCTGATCAGATTACCGTACCATTTATTACAGATGGTGTGGAGTATTATTCTGTTACAATCACGAACCAGTATGGAGAGGAAGAATTTCTCACCATCAGTTCTGATTGTTTTCTGAATATGAGTGTTACCCCAAATGAGATTTGTGCCGGGGGCATAGCGAATGTTTTCGTTACAAATAATATCGGTAGTGTTCTCCCTACTGGAGGAGACTATACTTTTATTTGGAGCGATGGTGGTCCTAATACAGCTACACGTCAATTCTCACCATTAGTAACTACTACTTATTCTGTAACAGTTACTCATGTAAGCGGATGCGGTACTAGCATGGACCGTACTGTTGTGGTGACACCATCACAACCGGTTTTTATTCTAGGATCGGATAGTTTGTGTGTTGGGGAAAATGCAGTTTACTATGTCACTGATCAATTTGGTCAACCAATTTCAGGAGCACAGTACTTGTGGTCAAATAATGGAACTCAAAGTTCTACAATGATTACAGCTGGGAGCAGTTCGTTTTCTTTGAGCGTAACCGTTACGCAAAATGGCACTTGTACTAGTACTACTTACCAAGGTGTTACAGTGACTCCAAAGCCTACGCTTTTTATTGAAACAATTGAAGCACCAGGTCAGACGGTCTTACTGGCTCATGGAAACGGAAGTTTCTTATGGTCAAACAACAGTACACAGGACTATGTGAAAGTAACCCAACCAAGTTGGCTGATGGTTACTATTACAGACGCGAATGGTTGTACCAACTCCGCTAACGTAGACGTCAACAGCATCTTTGCTTGTCCACCTTCAGAAATTATAACAGTGATTGAGTATATTACTGTTACTGATACAGATACAATCTATATCAATTGTGGAGGGGAGTGCGTGCTGAATACAGCAACGATTTCCCAACAAGGAGAATGTGGCAGTGTTAATCTAGAAGCCTTTTCCAACGGAATTGGTGCACTGCTCTACAATTGGAGCAACGGACAAGTGACCAAGAAAATTACTGTGACGCAGTCAGGTGATTACACTGTTACTGTTACCGACGTTGCGGGTTGCACTGCAACATCAAGTATTTGGGTGACTGTAAATCCAACTGCAACTTCTGCATTTGAATTCAGTATGAATAAGCTTGTAGGAGTTTTTACAAATCATTCTACAGGTCCTATTCTTGGTTACCTTTGGAGTTTCGGTGATGGGGAAACGAGCACGGAGACAAACCCTACTCATGAATATCAGAATAGCGGTACGTACCCTGTGTCTTTAACGGTTTATACTAATTGTGGAAACTTTGTTACCACAAAAACCATTACTGCACAGTGCATGACTTTGAATGCCTACGCCCAGGATTATACTGTCTGTATTAATCAACCAGTGAAACTGTCAGCTTCAGTAGTGGAGCAACAATTCATTGTTTGGGATTGGCAACCAGATGCAAACATTCCGAATGATAACACCCAAAGTGAAGCTACTGCTTTCATTAACCAAAACACTTTATTCAAAGTAACCGCCAGAGATATATTCAATGGATGTGTTGCCACAAAAGAGTTTTGGGTGTTTCTTGACTGCACAACGGCAAATGGTGAGCCAGATCCTCATGTGTCTGTTGCAATTTACCCAAACCCATCGTCTGATTTCTTTCGCATTACCCTTACTCCGGGTCAATACGATGTAAATCTTACTGATATGGAAGGTAGGTCAATAGAAGGATTTTCTGTGACTGGTGATTTCGAAATCGCCGCACATAAACTTCCTGCAGGGATTTACAACCTCCAGATTACTGGAGATGAATTCCATACTACTGAGCGACTCGTCGTTCAGAGGTAAAGTGTGTTCGAGTATATTGTTGGAACCTGAATTTTGCATACGCAAAATTCAGGTTCTTTTTTTTTACCAATTTTCCATTTTCCAATATCGAGTACGATATTTTATCTTCACTCGGACAATATCTAAATAAATTTACATTTACTCCTCGTTAGATAAAATAGAAAAACCCTCGCTTTCGCGAGGGCATTTCATTTTTTACAGGTGTCTATAAGCCGAATTTTGTTTCTTAACCTAAGTTAAGATGACGACAATTTATCTAGGCTTGTAATTGCTCACAAGCTCAAGCGATTCTCTCACGACCAAAGTCGGAGCACGATCTTGCATACATGTAAGGATTTAGCCGTTTCAGCCGGACTTAACCGGGTCGTTTCTGTTCGCACCTCTAGGTCGCCCTAGGTGGGAATTACCCACTACACTTTTAGCCGAAGCTAATGAATGTTCGGACTTTCCTCACCACGCTTTCGCGGGCGTAGCCGTCCAACACCTGTATTTACAATATACAATATTTGTGGTTTACTTGCAATTTTTTTAGAAGTATGATATACTCTATTTGTGAGTGTAAGGGATAAACTTACATTTAATCGTAATCAACATAAGTGCCGCAAAAGCCCCCGCAAGGGGGCTTTTGTTTTGTAGTCTTTAAATATGGTTTAAATATGTTAAAATACCTACATGCATCCTGGTATACAATCTTGGAAGAATTTAGTCATCTATGCTTTTAATGCTTTTTCAATTCCACTTTTAGTTAAAACTCTTTTTGCTCCATGGGAGAGAGATACTGCTAAGGGCTCTAAGTTTGATTTAATGGAAAAAGTTGTTTTTGCAATTTTTTCTAGAGTCTTGGGTTTTGTTTTTCGTGTTGTATTTATATCTTTTGGTCTTGTTTTTACAACTTTAGTTATTTTAACTTTTCCGTTTTTCTTTTTAGTGCCGGTGAAAATAAGTCGTGAATCACTTTCCAAATGGCCTAGTTTTGGAGCTTTTTTGTCTTATGGCGATACTTTCTCCTTAAATGCTCATAGTCGTGATGTTATGAGTTCTTCGTCGCTAGAGATTTTAGGAAAAGAAAAGGCACTTCGTATGATAGAGCGAGCACTATCTAAAAATATAAATCACAATGTTCTTTTAGTCGGGGAGACTGGTGTAGGTAAGTCTGTCATCATAGCGCTCTTAGGTAGACTTGGGCAGTCTGGATTATCTTTCGCCGGAATTCATAATCATAGAGTGGTGGAATTAAATCTTGAAAACATGTCTTTAGAAGATTTTGAAAAAAGTATGCAAGAAGCAAAACATGCTGGGAATGTAATAGTGGTAATTGAAAATGTGCATTCTTACGAAGCTCTTTATGAAAGAATGGAACATTATTTAGGTTCACGAGAGCTTGCCATAATAGCTACAACTGATTTTTCAAATTATGATCAAGTCTTGAAAGCTCATCCAGAATTTCTTACTAAGTTTGAGAAAGTTGATGTCTTACCTCCAAATAAAGATGAGACAATAGAGATAATAAAAAATAATGCATTTTCAAATCAAATAAAGATTAGTAAAGATGCTATTTTAGAAATCGTAAACCTCTCTGATAGATATATTGGCAATCAACCTCAACCATTAAAGTCTTTATTGATTTTAGAAGAGTTAAGAGCACTCGGTAGACCAATCGTAATAGAAGATGTGCGCCAAGTTATATCTGATAAAACAAATATACCTATAGGTTCTATTGGAGTTGATGAAATAAAAGTATTGATGAATTTAGAAGAGACCATGAGAAGTAAAATTATTGGTCAAGATGAAGCTGTGAAAGATGTCGGGGAAGCTTTGAAGCGACTTCGTACAGGAATTTCTGATCCAACTAAGCCTGCAGGAAGTTTCCTCTTTTTAGGTCCAACTGGTGTAGGTAAAACCTATACAGCAAAAATTTTAGCGGAGAGTTATTTTGGAAGGAAGAACGCCATGATTCGTTTTGATATGAGTGAATTTTCACAAGAAGGGACTCTTGGTCTTTTTTCTGACCGTTTAGCGGGGGTTATTGAAGAGAATCCGCTTTCCCTAGTATTCTTTGATGAGCTTGAAAAGTCTCACAGGAATATCCAGCACCTTTTGCTTCAAGTACTCGACGAAGGAAATCTAACTCGTGAAAATGGCAGAGTAGCAAGTTTTAAAGAATCTATAATTATAGCCACCTCTAACGCTGGTTCGGCTCAAATTATCGAAGATCCAGATATAGATAAAAAGACCTTAGTATATTTCTTGATTCATGATGGCATATTTGCTCCAGAGTTTTTAAACCGTTTTAGTTCTATAGTACTTTTTAAACCACTCAAGCAAAGTGAAGTGAAAATCGTAGCAGAGCTCATTCTTGGTGAATTTGCCGAGAGACTGTTTACTGATAAAAAAATAAAATTAATTATAACTCCGGAATTAATCGATAAGATAGCTTCTGCGGGTTTTGATCCATCTTTCGGTGCGCGTCCTATCAAGCGTGCGATTGAAGAAATTGTTGAAAATAAAGTAGCGGACTATATCATGGCTGGAAATAAAGAAGGGGAGATAAAGATATTATAACTTCATGAAAAAGAAACACATTTTTATATTCATAGGCTTGTTAGGGGTTTTTATGACGGGTATCGTTGTTTTTTATCGATTAGACCCAAGCTTACTGGCTAAACTTTCTTTTTATTTAGATTTAGCAAATCCTTCTGTGAAAGTGGTGCAAGTACAGGAAGGTCTTCGGAAAGAACAAATTGCAGAAGTTGTGGGTGAAAAATTAGGTTGGGATGAAGTAGCAAAAAATGATTTTTTAAAAATTCACTTAGCTTACAATAGTGCGGACTTAGAAGGAAGATATTTTCCAAAAACTTATTTAATAAATAAAGATGAAAAGCCCACAAATGTAAGTGCGGAGATGCTCGAAGAATCAGTGAGGCAAATTGATAAAATAGAAGAATCAAAAAGTGCTGAAAATATAGATGAAGAAACTGCCTTAAATATTGCATCTATTATTCAGCGTGAAGCTGGAGGTAAGAGTGATATGCGTTTGATTTCTGGAATTATTTGGAACCGTATGAATATTGGAATGAAGTTGCAAATTGATGCGACGCTTCAATATGCAAAAGGGAATGAGGAAGATGGTTGGTGGAAAATGGTTCGTCCTGAAGATAAAAAAATAAAATCCGAATACAATACTTACTTACACAAAGGTCTACCACCAGGAGCTATTGCAAACCCAGGTCCTGATGCAATTTACGCAGCATACCACCCACAAAAAACTGATTGCATGTTTTATCTACATGACAAGAAAAGAAAAATTCATTGCTCAGAAACCTACGAAGAGCATAAAAGAAAAATAGATTTATATTATTAATTTAAGCGAAGCCAGGGAAGAAATCTATTTTTATATTTTTATTTTTTACACCCATATCTTGTAAAGTTTTTTCAAAGGCATTTACCATACCGTGTGGTCCTGAGATGTAAAATACTTTATCTGTATAGTTTGGAATTTCTTTTTTGATTAAATCAGCATTTATGAAACTATTTATGATAAGTGGATCAGCAGATACTTCTTTGGGGTCAGTTACAGCGTAAATTGTTTTTATACCTAGTTTATTCCAAGCTTCGTCAAAAATTTCTCTATAAGCAATGTCCGCTATCGTTTTGTTGGAATAAAGCATGGTGATATTTCTTTTTTCATTATTATCTAGCAGGTATTTAATCATACTGCGAAATGGAGTCACTCCTATTCCTCCAGCGATAAATACAAGACCTTGTTCACTTTCTTTTGGTAAGACAAAGTCTCCAGCTCGTCCTGCGCCCATTACTTCTTCACCTATAGGCATAGCTAGTAAATGATTTTTAAAACTACTTGGCTCAGGGTAGAACTTTATCCCTAGACGCACGTCGCTTTCACTGGGGGATGAAGCAATAGTGAAATATCTACGATTTCCTCTAGTATCTGGACTTCTATGAGGCAATGTCCATTCCATGTATTCCCCTGGACGGAAAGAAAATTTACGATCATTTTCAAAAATAAAATCATAAGTATCGTTTGCGATTTTCTTTTTTTCTTTCAATTTCAAAATAAGTTTTTCTTTCGGACTTACTAAATAAGCAAAGATATTACCAATAATAAGTGCAAGCTCGGGTGTAGAATACACAGGGCCGATATGTAGTTGAGGCAAGAATAATATTCCTACAAGTCCTCCAAAAATTATTCTATGTAACTTAGATGACGGTGCAGTCAATGGCTCTGTTAGCATAATAAATGCAAAGAAAAAGAAAGCAGAATCTTTCAGTGTCCGGACTAGAGTATTTGGTACATCGGAGCCTTTGAAAATAGCGAATATGGATATTGCGATTAAAGCAGAGATAAAGAAACTAAAGATCATATCAAAACGACGAATTTTTCTAACAACCAAAAGTCCTCCGATTAAAACAAAAGGCAACATATTTACCGTACCTATCCACCAAGTGGCGGATTGCCCAATAGCTAAAGCCACGAGGACCACAGCTATAGCTACAGGATTAAAAATGTGTTTTTTGTTTATTGTAAAAAGATATTTTGAAGCCACAGTCCAAACAGAAGCCCAAAAAGCCAAAGCCAAAAATTGTGAATACACACCACCTTGAGGGGGAGTAATTATGAAAAACAATATTAAGGCTGTAATGTATATAGATTCTACATTTGTTTTTGATTTATAAACGTAAGAGAATAATAGATTTGTAATCCAAGATACGGCTAGTATGAAAAATACTGCAGTTATGAGGTCTATAGGTGTATATGGTAAGGCTTTAATAGCAGAGAGAAAAATAGAAGCCCCTAGGAAAAATATAAGAACATATAGCACTAATCTATACATTGTTATTTTATTTAAAAAGTTGTCTATATATTTCATTTTATATTTTTGTAAAGTTATTAAAACCTGTTGTCATCGTGGCTATACCATCTTTATCTATCATATATGCTTCGTATCCTTTTAATTCTTCAATAAAGTAAATACCATTTTTACCCATAGCGAAGGCAGAGGTAGCTATCTTATCTGCTTCTAAAATATTCGGACCAATCACACTTAAAGAAACTATATCTTCTATCTTCTCTCCTTTTTTATGTGGATTGTAAATATGTTGTCCGCGCACGTATGTTCCTGAAGTAGCTATGCCGTTGTCGCTTAAATAAACTGATTTCACTACCTCTTTTTTTTCATTAAATGGATTTTGAATACCTATAAACCAAGGAGTATTTTCATCATTTTTTCCATATGCTTGTATGTCTCCACCAGCTTCTACATAGAAATTTTTTACACCATGACTTTTTAAAATATTACTCGCATTTTGTATAGCCCAACCTTTTACAATACCTGAAGGGTCATATATGCCCTCTGGAGTCATTATATCAAAATAGCCATGACTCATTTTTTTTGCTTCATCTGCTAGTCTAAAAATTTCTTGCATATCATGGCTCCATTCTTCTTTTTTAATTTCGTTTCTATTTATTTTCATTATTTCGCTTGTTTTTTTGTAAGTGCTAAATTTTTCGTCTACATATTTGAAATAATCAAAAACCTCATCAAATAATTTTTGACTGGCTTCTTTTTTTGAAATTTCAATTATTATTGGTGTTCCCATGATTATTTGTATTTGTTTCATTATCTTTCTTTAAACTTTTGCTTTTACAAGTGCAGAAGCGAGAGATTTGCGGAAGGCTTTGCTTGTAAATGAAGCACCAGAAACAGTATTTACATTTGAATCTTGAGCTTTTATAGCTTCACTTATAAGGTAAGGCATAGCACGATTGTTAATCTTTTGTGATGTCTGTCTGTCTTGCGGATAATCTAGAAATTGTACATCAGTAATTTTTCCTCCAGAGATGACCGCTTTTACTTGTACATAACCATAATAAGCATCAATACTGTCACCAGTATAAGTTCCATTTTTAAATTTACCTGTGTTTACAACTACTGGAGGAGTGACTGGAGTTGGTGTCGGAGTAGGAGTAGGTTTAGGAGTTGGTGTCGGTACTGGTTTCGGTGTTGGTTTTGGATTTGCAGGGGTAGGAGTAACAGGCTCGGCAGACGGAGTGTACGTAGGCAGGGTAAGTGCTACTTGAGGCTTGTCAGGCTCGGGCGTAAGTACTACAGGTGCATCAGTATTTACAATACGGTAATTCAATGCATAGCCTGCAAAGCCAAAAACTAGTATTAAAGATAAAATTATTTTTTTCATATGTTTTAATCCTCATCTTCTCCATCTTCGTCATCTGTATCGTTTTTGTATTTTATATTTTCTCTTATTAAATTTGTTAAAATTAATAATTTTGCTTCATTTGTCAGATTTATAGATTTTTGATAAGTATTTACTGAATTTATATAATCCGAGGCTGTGTCAAAAACATTAGCTTCTTCTAATAACTTTTCTGCTTCAGCAAACCTAGTATCAATTTCAACTTGAACATCAACAGGGAACTTGACCTTGTTTTTTTGATAGAGTAATTTTGCTCCATTTAAGGTCTCTTCTGCTTCTATTTGTTTTTCGTGGACGGACGCAGAAGAAAGAGGGATATTGGTATTAGCTATTGTACCGTCTTCATTTACGACTAATTCATTTTCAGTATTTTCACGATTACTTTTTATATTTACTTCGTATACCTTTAATGTAGCCACTAATAGTTCGACTTCTTTTTTAGTATTCTCACCCACTCCTTCATTTAAAGAGAGATTAGATAAAATATTTTGATAAGCACTCAATACTGCTTCAAGACGCAACCTTAAGTCAGCTATTTCTGTTATATCTTTTTTTTCATTCACTAAATCTTTAACATTAAGCAAAAAATTCTCTGTTCTATTTTTAAGGCTTTCATTTATATTAATTCTATTTGTTTCGTTTAGTTTATTTTTCGCTACAAGCTTCTCTGCTTCTTTAAGCCTTCGCTCTATCAACCTTTCATCCCATTCTACTTGCTCTTCTTTGTTTATAGAGAAAACTCTGGCAACAGGCTCAGCTATTTTTGTCTTTAAACCATATAAAACATTACCCGGGATAGACCCTTCTGCCAAGACAAAGACCCCTATCAGTAGGGCTACAATAGGCAAAACAATCATTGTTGGCATAAATTTGACCATATATTAATTATATACCTATTTATAAAAAAGGGGGTAATTAAAAATAAAGATAGTATAATGTTTATATGAAAGAAGAAAATAAGCGTGGACCTTTTTTATTTAAAAATCGCAATATTGTTTACGAAAGTAAATGGACAATGTTTTATGAAGATAGTGTCATTAGGCCTGATGGTAAGGACGGCATTTGGGGTATTATGAACCCTGGAGAAGGTTCTGCAATCATAGCTTTAGACAAAGAGCAAAATGTGTATTTAGCCCGTGGGTATATGTATGCTTTAGATACAGATATGCTGGTTTTACCAGGAGGTAGAATTGACGATGGAGAAGAACCAATAGAATGTGCGAAAAGGGAATTAGAAGAAGAGCTTGGTTTAAAATCAGAGAAATGGGTACACCTTGGGTATTATCATATGTTGCCAGCGAGAATAGAAGATAAAACTGATTTTTATTTAGCATTGGATGTGACAGAGCACCATGCCTCTGACCCTGATGGAGAGAATTTTACTATAGTAAAGATGCCTTTATCTAAGGCAGTTGATATGGTTATGCAAGGAGAAATACATCACTCCTTCGCCGCTCAAGCCATACT
>JAUPWJ010000066.1 GCA_030916575.1 Patescibacteria group bacterium
ATGGAAGGCCACATACTTTCTGTTTTTGGAAAAGACAAAGGAGAATTTTCTATACCTAAAATACAATTCCCTGCCCTGTCATTACTTGTTTCTGGTGGACATACTGAACTTGTTTTAATAAAAGACTGGATGAAATACGAAGTTATCGGTGAGACATTAGATGATGCAGTCGGAGAAGCATTTGATAAAGTCGCCCGCATGATGAACTTGCCTTACCCTGGAGGTCCTGAAATTTCAAAACTTGCAGAACAAGCTCGAACTACCCAAGGACTACCCTTGGATAAACCCTTACCTCGCCCAATGATGTATTCCAAAAATTTTGATTTTTCTTATTCAGGATTAAAAACTGCTGTGCTTTATTTAATCCGTGACTTAAAAAAAGAAAATCCTAATGTTTTAAAAGATGAGAAAGTGAAAATGGCTATAGCATTAGAATTTGAAAATGCTGCTATTGAAGTACTCATTCATAAAACTAAAAAAGCTATTGAGAAATATAAAATCAAAACTCTAATTATCGGTGGTGGAGTATCTGCAAACAAACATCTACAAAGAGAAATAAAGAAAAATATAAAGATAAAAACTCTCATGCCTCCAAAAAAACTTTCAACTGATAACTCTATAATGATAGGCATGGTGGCTTATATGAAATATCTTAAAAACAAGGGCAAGGTACCCCGCCCTTCATCTATCAAAGCTGAGGGAAATCTAAGACTTTAATTTTGAAAAAAGTCTTTTAAAATGGTATTATTTTATACATGGAAATCAACGAGAAACTGCTAAAGCCATATAATTCAAAAGACACAGAAGACCGAATTTACAAGCTCTGGGAAGAGAGCGGGTTTTTTAATCCTGATATTTGTATAGAAAAAGGCATAATTTCCGAAGATGCCGAAGCTTTCTCTATTGTTCTACCACCTCCAAATGTCACCGGCACACTTCACAACGGTCATGCTTTAATGCTTGCCATTGAAGACACTATGGTGCGTTATGCTCGCATGAAAGGTAAAAAAACTTTATGGATTCCAGGAGTAGACCATGCGGCTATTTCAACAGAAACAGTAGTAGTAAAAAAACTAGCTAAAGAAAAAAAGAATAAACATGAGATAGGTCGCGAAGAATTCTTAAAACTTGTAAATGAACACGCTCAAAATTCTCATGACACTATCGTAAGTCAACTACGAAAACTGGGAGCAACATTGGATTGGTCTCGTGAAGCTTTTACCTTGGATGAAAAAAGACGCCATGCTGTCTACACTGCATTTGAAAGAATGTATAAAGACGGTTTGATTTATCGTGGCAATAGAGTAATAAATTGGGACCCAAAAGGTCAAACAACTGTATCGGACGATGAAGTAGACCATGTATCTCAAAAAGCAAAATTATATTATTTTAAATATTCTCCGGACTTCCCTATTACTATTGCTACAACTCGTCCAGAAACAAAGCTCGGTGACACAGCCGTCGCAGTGAACCCAGATGACCAAAGATATCACAAATATATCGGGCAAACTATTGATGTTGATTTCGTAGGAGTAAAACTTTCAATAAAAATAATTGCTGACCGAGATGTAAATATGGATTTCGGTACTGGAGCACTTGGAGTTACTCCAGCTCACTCTCAAATAGACTGGGAAATGGGTGTAAGGCATGATTTGGAAGTAAGGCAAGTAATTAATGAATACGCGAAAATCACTGTAGATAACGAAGAATACAATGGAAAAAAAACTACTGAGGTGAGAGAAATTATAATTCAAAAATTAAAAGATGCTGGTCTATTAGAGAAAGAAGAAGAAATTGAACAAAATATTTCAATATCACAGAGAACAGGGGCAACAATTGAACCCTTGCCGAAATTGCAATGGTTTGTGCATGTAAATAAAAAACTCCCTACACACAATGATAAAACTCTCAAAGAGTTGATGCTGGAACCTGTATTAAATAAAGAAATTGGTATTATTCCTGAACACTTTGAAAAAATTTATGACAACTGGTTAGGCAATTTGCGTGACTGGTGTATTTCTCGCCAAATCTGGTATGGCCACAGAATTCCTATTTGGTATAAAGATGGAGATGAGATGTTTAGTGTGGACTCCCCAGGGAGTGGCTGGGAACAAGACCCTGATACATTGGACACTTGGTTTTCTTCTGGACTTTGGACTTTCTCCACTCTTGGCTGGCCAGATGAAAGTAAAGATTTAAAAACTTATCATCCCACAACTGTTATTGAAACAGGTCATGATATTATATTTTTCTGGATTGCTCGTATGATTTTAATGAGTACTTATTTAATCGGAGAAGTTCCTTTTAAGACTGTTTACTTACATGGAATGGTCTTAGATAAGAATGGAAAAAAAATGAGTAAATCTCATCCAGAAACCGCTATTGACCCTGTGGAAATAATTGAGCGCCATGGAGCTGATGCACTTCGTATGGCTATGATTATTGGTGTAGGACCAGGAAATAATAATTCACTTAGTGAGGATAAAATAAAAGCTTACACAAAATTCGCAAATAAAATCTGGAATGCAACGAGGTTTGTATTGGAAAACACAAAAGACTTAGATTTATCAAAAGAGCCAAACTACGACGAAGAAGATGCTAAATCAAATGAAGAACTTCAAATTTTAATAAAAGAAATAACTATAGAGATGGACGAATATAAATTCTATATCGTAAGTGAGAAGCTTTATCATTATTTCTGGCACACTTTTGCTGATATAATAATTGAACGAAGTAAAAAGAAAATAATTGAAGCTGAGAAAACAAATGCTAATGTAGACGGGACTAAGGCTTTAATTTATACGGAGCTCACTACCCTGCTCAAATTATTACATCCTTTTATGCCTTTTATTACAGAAGAACTATGGTCTATAATTCCACACAATGATAACAATAAGAAACTTTTATTAGTTGAGAAGTGGCCTGATACTAAATCTTAATGATCAATGATCCTAAAACTTTAATACTGGCTTTCTTTGGAGGAGTAATACCTGCACTTATCTGGCTCTGGTTTTGGCTTCGTGAAGATAAAAAAAAGGAAGAACCGAAAGGCTTACTCACAATGATTTTTATTTTAGGGATGCTTTCTGTTATTTTAGTACTACCTATACAAAAATTCCTTCAAGCAAGTATTAATTCTAATGAATGGCAACTTTTGAGCTTTGCTACTGCAGAAGAATTAATAAAATACCTAATCGTCGCTATCGTGCTTTATAAATCTTCATTTATAGACGAACCATTAGACTGGCCTATATATATGATTACAGCGGCACTTGGTTTCGCAGCACTTGAAAATATGCTTTTTTTAATAGAACCTATATCACTAGACAATTCCATCGTCGGACTTTTGACCGGACAACTCCGATTCTTGGGCTCTACCTTGCTCCATACAGTGGCAAGTGGAGTTATTGGAATATCTATGGGTTTGAGCTTCTACATGGGCAATGGAAAAAAGAAATTATATTTATTTTTAGGAATAATTGTTGCAATTGTATTGCATACTGTCTTTAATTTCTTTATAATGAAGAATAATGGAGGTGACTTCTTAAAAGTATATGCATTCCTCTGGGTCGTAACAATAATAATAATGTTACTTTTTGAAAGACTAAGAAGAATGACTAAAGATTAGTAATAATAAAAAAATAAATTATGAAAAACAATAAAAGAAGTTTTTTTGAAAGATTAACAGGAAGTATGCGAATGGAGGATGAAGATATAGAAGAGGAAAAACACGAAGAAAAAGAAGAGAAAAAGAATAGTGGACATTGGATAGAAGAAGAAAATGAAGAAGCCGAACTCGCTGTGGATGTATATCAAACTCCAACTGATATCATAATCCAAACATTCGTCGCTGGTGTACGACCTGAGAACTTAGACCTCACTATTTCTCGTGACATGATTACCATTTCAGGTAAAAGAGAAGAGAATAGAAATATTGATGATGAAAATTATTTTACAAAAGAATTGTATTGGGGTAAATTCTCTCGCACTATTTCTCTATCGCAAGAAATAGAACCCGAGGAAGCTGAAGCTACAGAAAAACACGGACTGCTTACACTCCGTTTGCAAAAGATTGATAAAGACAAAAAGACAAGCATAAAAGTAAAATCTATATAATAAAAAATCCCGCATATGCGGGGTTTTTTATTTTATGTGCTCAGGACCAGAGTTGAACTGGTGACATCTCCCTCTTCAGGGGAGCGCTCTACCAACTGAGCTACCTGAGCAAACGAGAAGCATTTGATAATTTATTATCAAAATGTTCGAGTGCAGCTCAGGCAAGATTTCTTACCTGAGCAAGTGAGGATCAAAAGATAGCTTGCTATCATTTTGTCCGAACGCCACTCAGGCAAGATTTTCTTACCTGAGCAATTTTCTTACATCCCCTTCAATTGATTCAAAATACCATTTAGACTATCCATTTCTGGAAGAGAGTATTGAAGTTGTTGTTGAGCATTTTGGATACCAGTATATGTATCTATAAGTTGGTTTAGATACGGCTGAATATAATAAAATGCTCCGAAAGTTGCAAGAAGTATTAGGACCCAATAGAACAGTCTAAAAAGTTGCGCATTTCTTTGTACTCGACGTATACGAATAAGCAAATCATGGTTCTTTTGAAGAGCTTCTTCAATGGCTTTTAAACGCGCATCGATATTTGGATCCATGGTCTTATATTATCATAAA